>CAZRLV010000020.1:0-2604 GCA_964600955.1 uncultured bacterium | reverse complement strand
GGAGCTGGTCCAGGGTTTCCGAATTTCGAACATCTCCTTGCACAAACTCGATCTCATGCTCTGCAAGCCTTGGCACCTGAAGTTCGGACCCTGAACGACTCAAATTATCCAAAACAACAATTTCCAAGCCTGGAAATTGGCGCTTCCAATAAATCGCCAAAGAAGACCCTACAAAACCCGCCCCCCCAGTAATCAAAATCCTCTGATATTTCATAAACCTCCTCAACTCCCCATATACCCCAGGGACTTCAAGCGCAAAAGCACTTCATCCGGGGGAGTCATTTCCCTACCCTTTGTTTCCCTATAAATCTGAGCCTCATAAAAAGCAGGTTCCCTGGATGTCTCCATGATCGGCTTTAAAACCCGACCATCCATTTCAAAAGGAATGGGAAGGTCGAGGGCATGAAACAGGGTTGGAACAAGATCCTCAAGAATGGCAGAGACCTGCACTTCACCCTGGCTTTTATACGGCGAACCCGAAGCCAGAAAAATACCCTCCATGCGATGGTTTCCAGAGTGATTGACGCCGGGAAAATCCGTGATTTCATTGGAACTGAACTCATCTCCACCGCGGGTGATATAAGCGTAGTTTTTCATACGTAAAATCAGATCTGGAGACTTGGACACATAGGGTCCATGATAAATCTCCTCGCTAAGGTAAATCTCATCCACCAGAGGTTCACCCTCCAGTCTTAAAGCTTGTAGGTCAGCCATAACCTCGGATCTAATCTCAAAATACTCATCGCTATCCGGCTCAATCCAGCCCTGTGGAAAACGATCCTTACGGTTCAAAAATACATTACCAAAAAGTCCTGTGGAAAAGCATTTAACCTTTTGCCAATCGAGCTGCGAAAAAGACTTCTGCTGCCAGGGAGCATTTTGACGAAACCACCGCGACCGACAAAGTAAACGCAAAAAAGCACTGCCCATGGCCCCGCGCTCAAAACCGGGATGGAAAATCAGGGCCTCGGCCAATGCCTGCGGCTCAAAGTCAAGATAGCCTTTTTTTTGAAAATAATTATTGAGGTAAACATCTTTCTCAAGGGTGCCAAATCCATGATCCGAAAGAACCATCACCGGCACCTCTTCACCCACATCATCAAGGATCTGCCCCATGCCACGATCAATCAATTCAAAGATCTCAGTAGCGGCACGCTCATATTTCCACCCCTTACCCCCGGTATGAAAATCCTGCTGAGAATAAAGCGCATGCAAAACACGATCCAATCCGACATAAGTCAGAAAAAAGACATCTGTAGGAAAACGATTCCTCAATTTACGAGCCAGAGTCGTCCTTTGCAGAACCATCTCCTTGACCTTCTCCAAAAAAAGATCCATGTCCTTATACCAAAAAGACATCACATCAATAATCGTATCGGGGCATTCCCTGAGAATAAAGTCACGCACATCTTCACGGTGACAAAGGGACTGAAGATCGGGGGTATGCATCCCCGAGATCATATAACCATCCCCAAGATCTTCCGAGGGGTAGGTCAGCGGCATATTAATCACCGCCGTAGTAAGCCCCTCTTCTCTAAGATAGTCCCAGAACCCACGGGTTTTACGATCCAAAGAAGTGTTCAAGCGCGACTCATAAGAATCGTAAGGAATCTCCCCAAAATCAAAAACCCCATGCTTTCCAGGATTCACCGAGCAGGCAAACGAAGACCAGGCCTGGGGAGTCAAAGGAGGAATCGTAGACTGTAAACAACCATAAACTCCCCGCCCCTTCAAGGCACTCAGAGTAGGCAACCGACCCTGACTCATAAGATCACGAGTCAGGAAGAAATCAGCCCCATCAACCCCAAAAATAATACACTTCTCCATATCTCAAATTATACAGCACCAAGAAGACAGAGAAGGAAAAAAGGGACAGGCCGGAAAATTCTCCCAAAAAAGAAACCGACGAGCCAGTAGAATAAATTAACTACTGTTGCCAAATTTTGACAAAATGGCTAAACTCTAACTATGGGTACCATGAATATTTCTTTGCCAAACTCATTGAAATCCTATGTGGACAAACAAGTTAGTCAGCGTGGGTTTGGCACGACCAGCGAGTACATGCGAGAGCTGATTCGAAAGGATAAGGATCGCACAGCCTTACGTGAAATGCTGCTTTCTGGAGCGACTTCAGCAACGGTTGGGTATTTTGACGCAGATTATTTTGAGGGACTACGCAAGTCAGTCCGACGCTAGGTGTGAAAACCGCCAAACCTATCCTTCGACGTGCTCAGGCAGAGCAAGATATTACTGAAGCGGTAACCTATTATTTAGAGCAGGACGCTCCGATTGCCGCAGAAAGATTTATTGCGGCTTTAGAAACAGCCATCAAACACATAGGTCGTAACCCTGACTTTGGCTCTCCCCGTTACGCAAGTGAACTAGGCTTGAATGATCTTAGATTTTGGAAGATCAAGGCTTACCCTTATCTAATATTTTACGTTGAGCTTAAGGATCAAATTGACATCTGGAGAATACTCCATGGTCAGCGTGATATTCCTAGTTGGTTGCAAGACCCCACTGGAGACAGCAAATAGTTATTGCCAAGGAAATAAGTCGCGGTAGGAATGCCGGTTACCCGGCACCCCCCGCACAGATCCCAGC
>CAZRLV010000019.1:0-18620 GCA_964600955.1 uncultured bacterium | reverse complement strand
AACGATGCCAAAAAATCCAAAAACCTCTGAGACTACCTCGCCTCTGGTCCCAGCAAGTCCATGTAGGACTGTAAGAGAACTTTCATATCCGTCTTTAGTTTTCGTTTCAGGTTTTTATAATTGCGAATCTCGTCGGTGAGGCTTTTAAGCTCCATACGAGCATCATCAAGAAGAGTCTCAGCTTTCATTTCCGATTCTTTTAATAGAAGCTGCGACTCTTTTTGCGCATGCTGACGAATCTGACCTGTGGTTTTTTGTGCTGTTACCAGAGCATCCTTCAGAGCACTCTCAAGAGAAGCATTCTCCTTGGCTTCCTCACGGATGGTATGCAACTCTTCCCTAACTCTTTTATAGTCCCGGGCTAATTCTTCCTTTTCGCGAGCTACTCTGGAGAGAAAGTCACTAACTGCATTCTCATCAAGTCCGCCAAATTTCTTGCGCGGAAACACCATATTCTCGATCTCTACGGCAGTCAGACGCATGCAACCTTCAACCCGTGATAAAAGAAAAGACTGAGGCTTCAAACATCTGTAAACCCACAAATACAAAAATTATAGAAAAATCAAATCCACCCATAGGTGGAATAAGCTGTCGAAAAGGATAACACAAGGGCTCGGTCAGGTTGTAAAGCCAAACATGTACATCATGCAAAGCATCCCCTGGCTGACTTGGCACCCAGGATAGAATCACTCGACCGAGCAAAAGGTAATAAAGAATCTGAAAAAGTAAATGAATTATAGACTGAAGCTCTCCGCCCATTTCCTCACCCCAACCGTTTGCCAAAAATAGCGGTTCCTAATCTAATCATATTACTTCCATATTGTATAGCAAGTGAAAAGTCATTAGACATTCCCATTGAAAGAAAATTCATCTTAAAATTGGGGGTTTCCTTTGATTTTAGGCGCTCAAATAGGGATTGCATAGCAGAAAATTCCTGAGTGGTTACTGATTTTTCACCCTCATGAACCTGAGATCCCATACACATCAGACCCCGTATGGGACAAAAAGGAGAGTTCACTTTGCAAGTTTCAGAGATAAAATCGTCCAACTCTTCGGGCAAAACTCCAGATTTTTGCTCTTCACGAGAAATATTAACCTGAATCAGGCTGGGCAGGGGCTGATCCAATCGTTCAGACTCAACGCAGATGCGATGATATAGTTTTTCAGAGTCCAGGGAGTGCAGGAGACTGACCTTGCCTACCAACTTGCGAACTTTATTGCCTTGTAAAGGGCCGATAAAATGCCATGTAATTGGGTAAGCTCGCAGCTCTTCGTATTTCCCCAGGAACTCTTGCACCCGATTTTCGCCAAAAATGCTGCAGCCATTCTCAAAAGCATTCAGGATATCAGTGGCTGCAAACCGCTTGCTCACGGCAACAACCGTTACGCCTGAATCTGGATTAAGAAAAGTCTCCCAGCTTTTCATTTCAAAATATTATATCATCTTAGTGCTTGTGATCCGATAACTCTATGGAGGATGTCCCCGCTATGCTCAGGTTCACCGTCCCATTATTCGTGTTCGCAGTTACAAGCCTAGTTCTTTCAGGCTGTTTTGAGGAAAATGACTCAAAACCCCAACTCGCCTATTTAGTGGGTTATTCGATTCTGGACGACCGCTTTCATACCTCAACTCGTCTGGACTTAACCGCTGATATTCTAAATCCTTCCAACCAGGAAATAAAATTTACTCAGCTGGTATTAACCACGCTTGAAGGAACAGAGTTGACCCTGGACTATCAGGACATCCCCCCTTTTCACCAGGAAGGTCGTTACCAGGCGATTCCTTTGAAGTCCCCTATTGCCAACCTTGAAATAGGCGGGAGCAAGGGAGTGGAGTTTCAATCTCCCGATCAACTACACTTTCTATTTATGGAAGCCTTTGCATCAGCCATCATCAAATACCGTGACGATGAAGGATTGCATGAGCTAAAAATAGAAAACCTCAAAGAGCTCATCGAAAAGTCCCGCAAAGAAACCATCGCCTGGATGGACAAAGAATACCGCGAACGCGAAGCCACACTAAAACGCCTCAAATCAGAAGCGGATCAAAGACTGAAGTCGAAAAAGAGATGACGAAAACAAGAACTACAGAACTATCGGAACTACAGGAATCATCGGAATGGGGAAAAGAAAAAATAGTCACCATCTTCTGTTTCCGCTTTCCTGGTCTTTTCTTATTCTATAGTTCTCTAGTTCCGATCGTTCTTTAGTTCCTTCCCCAACTCTTGTCATCCTCCGGCTTGACCGGGGGATCCATCTTCGACAAGTCTTTCTCTTCACATTCCCTTAGTTCTTTAGTTCCGATAGTTCTCTAGTTCCTTTCCTCTTTCCTACCTTGCTCCCTTCTGGAGCAACACTACCGGGATCGTCCGCAAGAGAATCCATAGATCCAGCCAGAACCCTTGATTTTTTAGATAAAAAAAATCGTATTTGACATGCTCATGAATTGGCTGTTTGCGGCCATGAACCTGCCATAGGCCCGTCAAACCAGGCTTTAAAAGAATTCTCTTCCAATGGTATCTCTGATACTCATCCTCAACTACGTTCAAGAGTTCAGGACGAGGTCCCACAAGGCTCATTTCACCCTTCAAGACATTAAAAAGCTGAGGGAGTTCATCTAAGCTGGTGCGCCTTAAAAACCACCCCAAAGGCCTCAGGCGCTGATCAGACCGTGATGGTTTTGAGGGACCCTCCTGGTCCAGCATCGTCCTGAATTTATAGATTCGAAAAAGTCTTCCGAGATGACCCACTCGAACCTGCGAGTACAACACCTCCTGGTTTCTAATTTTGAGAATCAAGGCCAAAACCAGGAATAATCCGCCCCAAATGGGAAACAGTCCCAAAACAATGGTGAGATCAAAAGCCCGCTTAAGGCGACTTCCATGATCCCGTATAGAGGGTTCAGAAAAATACTCCCGTAGAAATTCACTATATTTTTTGAAATCATGGGAATTGCCAAAAGCTCTAATAAAATAGCTTAGATCCCGTACATGCGTAGAAAGCTCCAGGTCTGAAACCAGGGCCTCCAACTCTTTGACCCGCTCTAAGGATAGCGAACAAACCAAAATTTCATCCGGCTCAAATCTTTCCAGAAAAGCTCTCTCGTCCTCCGTTCTTGCAAATAAATCCCCGTCTAGAAATAGCATGGGATGGGCTGATTCTCTGACCCAACGCTTCAAACACTCGTAAAAAGAAGAGCTCCCCAGAAAAAGGACACGTAAAGGGCGAAGATGACGCCTACGATTTAAAGTCTCCAGACCCAGTTGAGTTCCCAGGGCAATGAGGACAAAAATGAATAAAAAAGTGCGGGAGAACAGGTGAAACTGCAAGAAAAAAGCGATGGAGGACAAAATTACGAATGCAAAAAGCGCAATTCTGATCTGACGCATGCAGCGCTGCAAATAAGGCAGGCGATGCCAGGTCCTGGCAAAAACCCCTTCAAAATAAAATGCGGCAAAATAGACCAAAATAGCGACTCCTGCAAAAGAAAAATAGAATTCAAACTGCGACGTGCCCGTGAGATAGGCAGACAAAAGTGTTTGCCTTACCCATAGGGCCAAGGCATAGGACGCAATAACCGTCAGAAATCGTATTACTTTATCCATAATTGGTCTCTATTGAGGATCATCTGAAACAATAGCCCCTCCTCTCTAAGATAGTGGAGGAGGTCTTCTAAGTTCAAGATAGTCTCCCTCAGATACAGAATCTGTGACAAAAGATCTGTATCCAGATGTGATACCAGATGAATTCCCGACTCTGCACAGACCTGAGTCAACAGACCACCCAGACAAATCTCCTGAGCCACCCCCTGCGGAGTCCTTAACGCCTGAAATCGGGGCAGTATAACCCCTGGCTCTACCTTGGTAAAAATTAGCTGAGACGGAAACTCTAGTCGGGTATAACCTTTCGCGAAATCACCATCACAAAAATCTTGCAAAGCCCGGTCCAGATCCTCGGTAGGACCGAAAAATGCAAAACTAATAAAATGAGTTTCCGCAATAAAATGCAGCCAGTCTCCAAAACTAGCCCCCTTGTAAGGGGGGTCTTCCAAAGGGGGATATATGGAAGACCCCCTGGAACAAAATCCTAGATCAGCCATGAGCCTGAAGGACTTCCAGTAAAATAGAGTACGTCTTCAAAACATTCGTACCCGACTCCAGATCCTGAGGACTGAATCTCGTAGAGGAGCTTTCCAAGAGGATCATCAGCCAAAATTTCAAGATTGAGTCTTTCTTTAAGCCGAATGCGATCCACCAGGGCAATGATATTTCTATTATAAACTTGGTTCACATAGAGCAATAAATCAAGCAAGCTCGCCTGAACCCTGGATGTTCTGGCTTGCTTAAAAATCTTTGGGCGCAGGGGTTCAGGTTTGTTAAAGTCATCTTTCTGGAGATGAGTTTTATCATAAAGGATAAAACCCTGGTGATCGATCCTCCAGTCCAAATGCCCAAATTCAAGTTTTATAGCCGCCAAAGCTTCGGGCAAAGTTCGATCTACAATCGTGAAACCATCGATTCTCTCTTCAAGGTCTTCTTCACTAATAAAAAGCAGAAACTTTTTTCCAAATAGTTGTGAGAGAATCCAACTCAGCCCTTCCAAGTCTATTCTGGGATAAGCCAGGCTTACCCGCTGTGCCGTTTCGGGGTTTGCCCCCATTAACATCGTCATCATCCTTCCTCCTCATGATTTTTGACAATTCACCTTGAATTGTTTGGAAATCAAGATAGAGGCTGAACGGTTTGAAAATAAGCCCAAATCTAATTTATGGGAATCGATAAGTTTAAGTTATCAGTGAGTTTTTAAAGAGAGTAGTAGTCTTTGTACCAGGCGACGAAGGAACGAATCCCATCTTCGATACCCGTCTTGGGGTTATAACCCAGGAGTTGCTTGGCGTGATCTATATTTGCGCAGGTTTTAGGGACATCCCCCGCTTGGATGGGAAGAAAGTCTTTTTGAGCTTTCACTCCGAGTTCCTGCTCCAGGCATTCAATGAAATAGCAGAGTTCCACCATGCGATTATTGCCAAGATTAAAGATTTCATAGTCGTGTGCGGTATCCAGTGCTCTAATAACACCATCCACGATATCATCTACGTAAGTAAAATCCCTTTGCATTTTTCCATGGTTAAAAACCTGAATGGGACGACCTTGGAGCATGGCCTCACTGAAAAGAAACAGGGCCATATCCGGGCGACCAAAAGGGCCATAGACCGTAAAAAAACGCAACCCTGTTGTGGGCAGTCCAAAGAGATGCGAATAAGTATGTGCCATCAGCTCATTGGATTTTTTCGTCGCAGCATAAAGACTGATAGGATGATCCAATTGCTGATCCTCAGAAAAGGGAAATTCTGAAGACTTTCCATAAACGGATGAGGAGGAGGCATAAACAAGGTTTTGTATCGAAAACTCCCGAGAGCATTCGAGGATATTCAAAAAGCCTTCAAGATTGCTTTTTTGATACGCAAACGGGTTTTCAAGGCTGTAGCGCACACCCGCCTGAGCCGCCAGATTGCAAACTCTCTCGATCTTGTTCTCACGGAAAACAGAGCGCAGAGTCTCAATGTCACAGATATCGACAAGTTGGAACTCAAAGCATTCGCTTTGCTTCAGATGAGCCAAACGGGCCTTCTTCAAACTAACATCATAGTATTCGTTTAAATTATCAATGCCAAAGACAGAAATGCCTTCGTCACAGAGACGTCTTGCCAAATGATAACCAATAAAGCCTGCCACACCAGTTATGAGTACCTTTTTCACAATCAGAGCCTCCAGTGCAAAATATTTGAAGGTAGATCCTGGCTGGTAAACTTGGATCTTACGTCAATAAACACCCCCGTAACATCAGAAAGAAACATGGAACCCAGATCTTGGAGCAGATTTGAAAATTGCGTATGTGGAACCGCAAGAACCACTGCGTCATATCGGTCTTGAGCCTCAGGCACAAGGGCTTCAAATTTCTCGCGAATTAATTCGCCTGGCACATGGGGGTCGCGGGCATAAACCTGACAGGCATAAGACTTGAGCTCGCGAATTATATCGACAACCTTTGAATTTCGTAAATCAGGGACGTCCTCCTTAAAAGTAACCCCCAGAATAAGCACTTTTGCCCCTTTTACCCGGTGTCCGGCCTGAATCATTTTTTTTACGGTCTGCTCCGCAATATAGCGACCCATATCATCATTGATTCTACGACCGGAGGTTATGATTTGAGGGTGATACCCCGTCTGTTCGGCTTTGTAAGTGAGATAATATGGGTCTACACCGATACAGTGCCCACCCACGAGACCGGGAAACATGGGGATGAAATTCCACTTCGTCCCGGCCGCCTCTAAAACATCCCCCGTATCAATACCTAAGCGCTCAAAAACAATGGCGAGTTCATTCATCAAGGCTATGTTGACGTCGCGCTGAATGTTCTCGATCACTTTGGCGGCCTCAGCCACGCGAATACTGCGCGTTCGAAACACCCCGGCCGTAATTACTTTTCCATAAAGATCTGCCACGAAGTCTAATGTTTCAGGGCTATCTCCCGAAACAATTTTCGTAATAGATTCCAGCCTGTGCTCTTTGTCTCCGGGATTGATTCTTTCAGGTGAATAGGCCAAATGAAAATCTTTGCCATGGATATGACCACAAGCCTCCAAAACTGGAAGACAAACCTCTTCGGTCACTCCAGGATAAACCGTGGATTCATAGATAATCACGGTCCCTGGCTTAAGATTCTCAGCAATAAGCTGTGTGGCCCGAATCACGGGTTGAAGATCAGGGGTTTTAAATTCATCAATCGGAGTTGGAACGGCAACGATCAAGCTGTCACAGTCTGCCAAGTCAGCGGCATCACTGGTAAAAACGCTAGTAGACTGCGAGAGAACCTCGTTGCCGACCTCATTAGTCTCATCCACACCATTTCTCAGGGCTTCAATTTTGGTGTGGGAAATATCAAAACCCACGGTGGAATAGTATTGTTCAAAAGCCAAAAGCAACGGAAGTCCCACATAACCCAGACCGATAACCCCGACTTTACACTTTGCGGATAAATAGTCTTCAACCTTCATTTTGATCAACCCTCATAAACATGAAACAAAATCAGGAAGGCAGGAAAGATGATAAAACGGAGAGACAGGGATTTGAACCCTGGGTAAGTTTCCCTACACATGCTTTCCAAGCATGCTCCTTAAACCGCTCGGACACCTCTCCTAATACCTCTCTCCAAAATAGATAACCTCTTTGGAGGAACACATAACCGACACAAGAAGCAAATCTCCCGGTCGGACGGCCACCCTAGCAAAATAGACCGGGAACTGCAAAACCTTTTTTAGCGCAGGCAAATAGATCACTCTGCCTTGATGATGGACATGCACCTCACATTCCTGAGACAAACCTAAATCCATTTCCACAGCTTCCAGTTGATCTCTTGAAGGGTTCAAACTACGCTTGAATCTTAAAGACCTAATCGAGGACTCCTGTAAGATGCCCTCGCTCGCGTCCAAGGTCTTGGATGGCTGCACATAGATAGGCCAGGCATTACTTTTACGCCCCAGGCTGTTCTCAGCTTGAATCAGCCATACCGCCCCTGACAGAGCCTTTATTCCATCCTCATCAAGAACCAGAATTTGTGTAAACCAAGCGTCACCATGGGCCTGGTCACCGGAAATCTGACGACCCTTCAAGCTCGGATCAAGATCAATAAGTGAAGCATCATCCATTAAAGTCTCAGATCGAATAATTTTGTGATTTTGATAAATATTCAAGTCAACCGTTTTGACGGGGGCGCCTCCAGAAGATCGAACCCGAGTCTGAATAATCAACAAATCTCCTGGCAAGCCTTGGATTCCTTTTTCTGGATGTGAAAGGTTCTCGATTTCCACCCGGTCTATAATGGGAAACTGCAATCTCCCCATAACCTGGTCTGCAAGCTCACGAGAATTGAGAATTCCATCATTATCATTGTCCGTATCCTGGAAATCCCGTCTATCTTCGATCCCATCGTTATCGTCATCCGCATCCCTGGTGTCCGGTATTCCGTCGTTGTCATCATCCAGGTCTTCGAAATCATCGATAAAATCATTGTCCATATCAAAGCGCGCATAGATCTCGCCAGAAATCCGCTCCCCATGGACGTAACCCCGGTAATGAATCTCTTTGGACCCATCGTCGAGTCTGGACTCCGTCCATCCCGGATAATAAATTCTTTGAACCCCGTCCCACCGGTCGCCTTCCACTTTCAGCCTGGCATGGGTCTTTGCTTTCCAAGGTCCCTGCTCCGGACCGTAAAGCTTCAGACTTACGCGTGAGTACTGCCCCCTGCGAATGAAGATACTCCCGGAATAGATCAAAGATCCTGAATCTGAAACCAGAGTAAACTGCAGCCTGCCCTGAGGAAGGTCTTTCCAATCCAGACGGTAGGAAGATGGGAAGCGTCGCTTTTTATCAATGCGGTTCGAGCGTAGTTTCAGATAAGGTAAATCGGGCCCGGGATTGACGAGATGCAGACTAAAATCCAAATGACCAAAGTCTTCTACCGCCGAGTCCACAATCGTGGGAATTAAGAGAGCTGATCCAATAAGTAGACAAAGGTAGAGGCGCGTCAATCGTCGTCATCCAGAACGATCTGAACATCTTCAAGTGAATCTTCAGTATCTCCGTCCTGAGCCTGTGAATCCTCTGAATCATCCAAGGAGATTGCCAAATCATCTCCGTCAGAGTCTAGACTGGAACCGTCATCGATTTCCAAGTCTTCCAAGTCGATGGAAATATCGTCGAGTTCCAGTGCTTCAGAATCCTCGTCAACCGATACCGAGTCCAGATCAATAATTTCTTCATCGGCGGAGTCATCCACTATGGAATCACCCTCATCCATGGACAGAGCCCCTTCATCAAGATCCACTTCGAGCTCATCAGAGTATTGATCTTCAGCATCCTCAAGGGGCTCACCTGCATCCGCCTCTAGAGAATAATCGCCCTCGCTATGGTCCTGGGCATAGTCAGCCGATTCCTCTTCCTGAGCATATTGAGTTTCAGAATACTCTTGCGAAGAATATTCGCCAGAATCGTCCTCCTGGGCATATTCCTCAGTATACTCGGCTTCGCCGCCTTCCTCTGCGTACTCGCCAGAGTCAGCCTCCTGAACATACTCAGTTTCAGCACCTTCCTCAGCATACTCACCAGAATCAAACTCCTGAACATACTCAGTTTCAGCACCTTCCTCAGCAAACTCGCCAGAATCAGTCTCCTGAACGTACTCAGCTTCGCCATCATCCTCAGCATACACGGCTGAGTCAGCTTCCTCGGCATACTCAGTGGACTGCGTTGCCTGATCATACTCGCCATCATCAACTTCATCCTCGGAGTAGGCAGGATCTATAGCTTCCTCTGAAACCACTGGGGGGATCTCTTCCTCTTGCGATACGCCGGGCTCCTGGGACCTGCCAGGATCTGCATCACCACTATCTGGGAAGTCAATTTCCACGTATTCTTCAGCTGAGTATTCAGACGCAGGTTCTAACTGATGAGCAGACTGAGATTCATCCACTTCCTGCTCGTAGGCCTGAACGTCTTCCTCGGTGATTTCTTGCTCTTGAGCCGCCTGGAAGTTGATTCCCTCCGGAATCTCTCGATCTTCAGACGAGACAACTGCAGATTCTGTGGCAACCGTAGGCGCCTCACTGAATTCCACCTCTGATTCCGCCTGATCTGAAAGTTCTTCGGACAGTAGTGGGACAGTCTCAACATCGGTTGGTTCATGAACCTTGTGCTGGCGAGAAAAGTCCGAAAGATCCTCCACGCCATGATCAAAGGCTTCCTGAGGCTCAGAGACAGTTTGATCCTCTTCAAGTTCCTGTTCATCCTCTTGCGTGTCCAGAACCAAGTCCGTATCCTGAACCGGACCTTCTTCCACAGGCAGGGCCTGATCAAGACTGACGGCCACCTCTGCGCACGAACCATTCGCCCCTGGAACATTGCGATCCCAATACTGCTCGTAAGCCTTAATCCGCGAAGGAAAAAACCGTTTCGCGTAATGCACCAGGGTCATCAACTCATCATCTGTAAATTTTTCAAATTCAAACTCAAAATTCCGACTCTCTTCTTCACGGAATAGCTCTTGGAGTTTACTCATTTCATCCTGGAGTTCGTGGCGCAAAACATCCTGGACATCATCCAAAGCCTTGACTTCTTTACCCAACTCCTCAAGATTCATCTCTATCTCAAGTTTGAGTTCCTCAATCCGGGAAACCGTGTTAGCTGCCTGCTTAAAAGGCTTTTCGATATCCTCAAGAGACGTGAGTTTTTGCATGACGACCTGGATTTCCTCCATGAGGGTCATGCTGGTCTGGAAGTCATCCCTGGAGTAGGCACCGTCAAAATCCTTTTTTAGGCCGAGCTTTCGGTCCTGGAGTTTGCGATAGATCAGGTCAAACTTGGTCTCGTACGCGGAAGACATGCATCCATCCTAATTTTTTTTTTCAGCGCGTTGGTGGAATTCCTTATCATATCGACATAATACGCGAAGAATTAAGAAAATTGGTCAATTTATACGAAGAATCCTGCTGAATTTCTAGACTTCGTTCTTTAGACACTCCAGAAGCTCAAAAACGCCCCGGAAAATTTGAGTGGGAGAGTAACTTGATTCTTCCAAAGCCTCCGGGCTCGCTTCTCCCGTTAATACCAAGCCCGTGTGAACTCCGCAACGCACTCCCATTTCCATATCGGTATAGAGTCGATCTCCAATCATCATCATCTGCTCTGCTTTACGCTGCAAAAGGGCGCAAGCCGCCTCCACCAGAATTGGATATGGCTTTCCCGTGATCACGGGTTCACGCCCAGTGCTTGCTTTTAGAAGAGCGATAAAGGATCCACAATCAGGAATATTTCCGCTTAATGTCGGGCAAACAAGATCGGGGTGTGTCGCGATATAAGGCAACCCTTGAAGAATAAACTGATGCGCACACTCCAGCTTTTCATAGGTTAGTGTTTTATCAAAGCCAAGCACTACAGCTTGAGGCTCTGTGTCTTCCAGTGTAAAACCAGCTTCCTCAAACTCCATTTCCAGTGAGGGGGTTCCCAATAAAAACACCTTATCTATGGCGTGCTCGCGTAGATAGTAGATGGAGGCAAGTCCTGAGGTTAAGATTTGTTCCTGACTTAGATCAAACCCCATGGAACTCAATTTGGAAACATAGGTCGCAGCCGAACAGGACGAGTTGTTGGTTACTAAACAATACGGAATAGAAGATTGGTCAAAAAAACTGAGTAATTCTTGAGCACCCTCAAGGGCCGAATTCTCAAGGTACAGGGTCCCGTCCATATCCAACAGATAGCCCAAGGATCTAAGTTTGATTTTGCTCAACGCCTTGCCTCTCCATCTTTCTCATGTCAAAATGCAGCTCGCCACTAGCCGCTATCATAACACTAGAGAGGAAAAGGAAAATGCTTGAACATGAGGAACGACCCTGGGGCTCCTTTACAGACCTCTACCGAAATGAGTTTACACGTGTAAAGACCCTACAAGTCCTACCTGGAAAGCGTCTGAGTCTTCAGTCTCATATCCATCGCACTGAAAACTGGACCGTTGTGCAAGGCATCGCAACTGTGGAAATTGATGGAGAGATCTTTCAGCGCGAACCTGGGCAATCGATTCAAATTCCACGCGAAGCCAAACATCGTCTGGAAAATCATTGTTCTGAACTCCTGGAGGTCATCGAAGTTCAAACCGGCGATTACTTTGGCGAGGACGATATCGTACGATATGAAGATGATTATCAAAGATGCTAAGAGTGGGGGAGACAGGAATCAGAGGTAGTTGAAGAAAAGAGAAGAATCAGAATCCATCTTTTTCTTCTCCCCATTCCTCTGATTCCTATGATTCCTCGGATTCCTCTGCTCCATGATTCTTTATTCTGTATTCCTCCATTGCTGCGTCGTAAATGGCTTCTCTCTCTGCTGTGAAGTCTTTGTTTAAGTAATTTTGACTATAAAAATTCAACGCTTCATTTTGCAGATCCTGGAGCCTGGGAAGGTCGGTAGATAGTTCTTCGAGAAGTCGCGCCAAGCTGAGGGGGTTTCGTTCATTGACTACAGCCGTTCCTTGATTGATCTGATCCCCCAGCCCGGCATGGCCTGTAACGATAGTGGGCAAACCTACGGATAAGGCCTCCAAAATCGCCGAGGGGAGACCTTCGCTGTCCCCAAATTTTCCTGCTGTCGATGGATGCAACATCAAATCCGCTTGCTTAAAATATTGAACTAGATCTGAATCACTTTGGTATCTTCCACATAGGCGCACTGAATCCTCGAGATTGAGAGTTTTTATTTGAGACTGAAGTCCTTCTCGCAGAGGACCGTCTCCCACAATATCCAGTTGTAATTTTAAGCCGCGATTTCGAAGAATTTTGAGAGCCCTAAGAACCAGAACATGATTCTTTTTGGGGCGCAAAGCACTAACCATTAGAAGCTTAGACAAACCTATAGCCTTTTCCTTGTGAAAGTCTAAGGATCGAATTCCGGGAAAATGAACCACGATTTTTTCCTCGGGACACCCCAGGTGTAGAAGCTCAGAACGCATATGATCAGTCATAGCAATGATTTTCAAGGCAGTGTGAAATAGCGGCTGAAGCAGTGATCTTCCTAGACCCATAAACCGACCTGGAAAAGCCGAATAATCATGACCGTAAAAGCTAACAACTAACGGCAAGGAGTGCAAAAAAACTGCCGGTAGAGCAAGAATTGCATTGGTCCCAAAATGAGCGTGAATCAACCCAGGTCGCTGATGAGGCTCCCGCCCGGAGGACAAGACCCATGACCCGTAGCCAAAAAATCCAAGCTCCGTAGATGAAATCGGGCTTGGACGTTCTGGATAAGCATGCTTAATAAAAAGAAATGAAGGCTCATAATCTTTAGACTGCTGAAGCTGTCTCTCGATGAAAGACTCGTAGGCCCCCAAGGACTGAAGCTTGAAGTGGATTACACAACTATCGCCATCCATACTTCCTCCAAAACCACAGCATGCGCAACCAAAAAGCCAGTGTCGAAATCAGAGAAAAAGGCAGGGTTTGACGGGTCTTTTTAAGATAGATCTTTAAAGAACACCATCGCGCCAAAATCCCCTCTCTTGAAATTTTACCTCCTGTACCCAGGCTTTCAGCGTGAATTGCCTGCGCCGCCGGCAACACTCCCAATGAGTGACCTTGAAACTTTAGCCTTTTTGACCATTCGATATCCTCGTGATACAAGAAGAAATCCTCGTCAAAAAATACGGGAGCCTTCGAAAAACGCGTGAGCTCAAGCCCAAAAAACGCACCACAGATAAAGTCGGTTGACCAAATCTTGTCCGGTTCCACAGTATCTAAGAATCGATGTCTAAAACCATTATGTACCCAATGAAAATATGGATTCAACCTCTGCGCGGCTGTCAGAATCTTGGACTCGCCATCCATCAGGACTCCTTGAACACCCGTTAACTTTGAAGTCTTGAGAATTTCCAAAACGGATTCAAGAGCACCGTGCTTCAAAATAAGATCATTTGTAAGTCCTATAAAAAAGGATACCTGCTCATCCAAAGCTCTTCGAATTAGACGATTCATTCCGATGGAATAGCCTGGATTTGAAGGATCATGCACTTGAGCCCACGGACCCACAGCTGTGTTTCGGGTCAAATTATGATCCAAAATCACAACCCTGGAATGATACAGAAGTGGAATGGAGGCTAGTAACGCCTCAAGGGCATGCGAAGCTCCAAAGTGCAAGATTCCGATCATGACCCTTTCGCGCTTTTTTTTCAGGCTTTTATAATTCATGATTTCTGTGGACAAGCCACTGCACGCACAGGATACATCATCTCATGTTTCTTAAATAACTCAAGTGTATGAACAAAATCGAATAAATTATTAAGTATTTGAACTATTAGCCCGATGAGCCATTTGACACGCAAAAGGAAGGCCTGATGAAAAAGAAAATCAAAGTTCCCAAGCCGCTCAAATTGGAGCGAATCCCCAGGGAATGCGAAATGGACTTTCACAGATCCCATTCAGAAACCCATCATTTCGCCAGCCTGACGGACTTCATGAGAGATAAAATTTACAACTGAAGGGCTAACCGGAGGATATCATGCCTACACCAATTCGTTTACTGACAACGAAAGAACTCATGGATAAGCTGAAAGTCAAAAGGAATACGATTTATCAGCTTAGAAAAGAAGCCAGCTTGCCAACCATCAAGCTTGGTCGAACCATTCGTTTTGATGAGAATGAAATAGATATTTGGCTCAAGAGACGACAGACTCAGCCCCATTTCGACTTAGCCGAAGTCGATAAAAAAGCCGTCTGATCCAGGAAAAGTGGAATGGAAGCTTTTCCTGGCCTTTTGACATCGACTATCTGCCTCGTCCTGGCAGGTTCTTTCACTTTTCTTTTGGCGGAAGCCATGCGCAGTAGCACTGAGAATCGCTTTGTCCAGTCTCAACGAAACTGCAAAGTTCCCAAAAGACCCTACTATATTTTGTAGTCCCGCTACTGATTCGGGTCAGCCATAGCTGACCCCCTGCGGCAACTAATGTTTTTCTTTGTGCTTCATTCCGGTGATTCTGTGGTGCTTTAGTTCCTTCTTCTTGTATTGCTGTTTTTCTGCTACCCTATGCGACCTGTTATAGAGGAGGCCAAAATGAAACCATTTAAAAAATCTATTCTCTGTATTGGTGCTGGTTATGTAGGCGGACCAACCATGGCTGTCATCGCCAAAAAATGTCCAGATTACAAAGTCCATGTGGTCGATATCAGTTCGGCAAGAATTGATGCCTGGAACTCGGATGATCTCCCTATCTTTGAGCCTGGGCTCGATCAAATTGTCAAAGACTGCCGTGGAACAAATCTGTTTTTTTCCACGGAAATTGAAGCGGGTATTCGAGAGTCTGAGATTATCTTTGTTAGTGTCAACACTCCTACAAAGACTTACGGTGTGGGCTCAGGACAGGCGGCTGATCTTCAATTCTGGGAGAGTACAGCTCGCAAAATTTCTGAGGTATCCAAAACGTCTAAGATTGTGGTTGAAAAAAGCACTTTGCCCGTGCGCACTGCGGAAGCGATGGCTCGTATTTTGCATTCTACCAACGGCGGAGTGAAGTTTGAAGTGGTTTCCAACCCCGAGTTTCTTGCCGAAGGAAGCGCGATTCAAGACCTCTTAGAGCCAGACCGCATCCTGGTTGGGTCTGATTCTACAGCTAGCGGGCTTGCGGCTGGGGAGGAAGTGGCCCAAATTTACCGACACTGGGTTCCTGATGAAAAAATATTGACCACCAATGTCTGGAGCAGTGAACTCTCCAAATTGACTGCGAATGCCTTTCTGGCTCAAAGGGTCTCATCCATCAATGCCATGAGTGCTCTTTGCGAAGAAACAGGAGCTGACGTAGGCGAAGTCGCGCGCGCTGTCGGTATGGACCGTCGTGTAGGTTCCGGTTTTTTGAAAGCCTCTGTTGGATTTGGCGGCTCCTGCTTTAAGAAGGATATTCTTAATCTGGCTTATATTGCTGAAACCTATGGACTCTCAGAGGTTGCCGATTATTGGAGACAGGTCATTCGCATTAATGAGTATCAGCAGCAACGCTTTATTACTAAAATGATTCGCGCTATGTTTAATACTCTGGCCCAAAAAAGAATCGCAATTTTGGGCTTTGCGTTTAAGGCTAATACGGGTGATACACGCGAGTCTCCAGCCATTACCGTAGCCAGCAAGCTGGTGGAAGAGCAGGCCCAGGTCGTGATTTCAGATCCCAGGGCCTTGAAAAACGCCAAGGAGGACCTTAAACCCCTGGATCAAAGCAGAATTGAACTTGAGGAAGATCCCTACCAGGCAGTTTATGGAGCCCACGCCATCGCTGTTTTAACCGAGTGGGACATCTATAAAAACCTGGACTATGAAAAACTGTTCAAGTCCATGCAAAAGCCAGCTTTTGTCTTCGATGGAAGAAATATCCTAGACCATAAAAAACTGCATGAGATCGGTTTCAATGTCTATCCAATAGGAAAAGAACCGTTGTTGAATTCCTAAGAAGAAGGAGACAGGAGACCTCTCTTTACCGATATCCTTTCACGATCTCATCGAGATACAACATGCCTTCTACGGGGCGTAAATGACTGTCTTTTAGGGCGCTTAAAGCCAGGTCGCTGATGATTTTTAAGTCAACATAGTCGCGAACTTTTTGGACTTCCACTCGATGGTCCGTAGCGTTACCCAGGAGTGCTCCAGCGGCTACCCCTCCGCCGACGACCACCGCAGAGATCCATCCTACCGGGTTCCAGAAATTTGTGGCCGCCATCATCGCCAGAGTACCTACACCAGCACCGGCAACTCCTAGCCCCACGGTGAAGCCCCAGGTTCGATCCAGTTTATCAGAGACCGCCTCCCAGAATTTTTTGGCTTCCTCCACAGTTTTTACAAATTCATCCTGGTCTCGAAAATCGGCCTTTAACTCCGAAAGCAGGCTAACAAACTGCAACCATTCATCTCTTAGCCCCTGAGATAGTACCATCTTGGTTCCAGAGCGTGAAAATAGCTTCTGAAACTGAGGTCTGGCCCCCGAGCCTCGATCATAAAAATCAAAGTCCCGCTTATCAATATCGATTCCAAGCCGCTGCAAGGCCTCGCTAGGACGCAGAGATCGAAAGCTTCCATCCACCGACTTGAGAAGCGCTGGTTGCACCTGTTCTATGGCCGAAGCCAAACCAATCATGGATATCATACGCTTTCTCAAAAGCGAGAAGTTCACATCACGATAGAGGTCAACCCCTTGTTTATAAGCTGTGCCGTATAGTACGCGCATACGATTCATCAATTGTGCAGTTACGCTGGTACCGGTGTTCATATCCGTTAGCTTGAAGAGGCTACGTGTTGCGTCTTTTTTATGGGGATCCCACCAAAAAGTATAGGCTTTTTGAAATACACCTTCGTCCTCGCGCTTTTCCCACCCAGACTGGATAATCTCGGCCACATCAGCCACCATTTCCAAAACTTGGCTATTCATTTCGCGGATTTCCCGCTTAAGATCAACGGTAGCCAAACTTCGGGAACGCTGACCAGAATCCGCTCCTGAAAGGGTATAGCGATCTTCATCAAGAAAGGCCGTTCGATTTTTTTTCTTATAGTTCAAGACTGCGTCATAAGCCTGATTAACAACCTTTTTGAATACCTTAAACTGTTTACGAGTGCGATTGTCCTTTTCACCGTAATCCTTATGGAAGGTCTTTAGCCGGTCATACTCCTCAGCGGCTCTTTTGACTTTTGCTCGAAGCCCTTTTGGCAGGGAGTCCAATTGCAATGATATATTTGAGACTGTTTCTACACGCTCTAGAAACTCGCCTTTGAGCTCAATTCTTTGCGTATCCTGCGTGGTGAGCAAAATATTATGGGAGAGATCTGCTGCTGTGTCCTCCGTGCGGCGGTGAAATCGAACCAAGGCATCTTTGAATTCCTGCGAGTTCTCACCATGGATGCGAGCAGCAACCAAAACCTCGACGAATGCTTCGCGGTCCTCAGGGTCTTCGTCTGCGTAAACCGAGAGCTTAACCAGTTCTTTTTTCAGCTCCAAATCGTCAAATCCGCTCGCGACTTCCAGGGTCGAATCCAAAAGAGATTTCTGCTGGAGCCCCATAACAGTCAACATGGCCACCTTATAGGGGATGAAAATATGATCCCCGGCAATAAGGTTTGAGGGATTGACCGCCACATTGCCCATGTTTTTTTGCAATAGCTCTACATAAATGTCCTGACTGAACTCACCTTGAATCTGCTCAGAGATTTTCTGAGCCACATCTTTAAGGTTTTTCTCATCCTTAACCACATAGAGGGACTTCTGGTCTTTATTAGGATTGGCTTTTTTCCAATTTGGATTCGTCAGCCCACCTTTTTCCTCGCCGGTCGTCCATTGAGACCCAGGAGGAGCCGCGTCAACCTGATTTTTGCGCACCGCAGTGTTATAGGAAAGGTCACTTGTCATACGCCCCTGTTTTTGAACATAGGAAGCAGCAAGGGCCTTATATTCACGGCGCTTGCGAAACAAGCGTTTGCGCTCAAGCAAAAGTATTTTACGAGCCTCGGCCGCGCTATAGCTGGCTAAATCAGTATCAACGAGATGGATTTGATCATCCAGTTCTGAAATTTTTGAAAGTATCTCAGCCTGCGCATCCGCCAAACGCTCCTTTTCAAGAAGCACCTTCTGATCGTATTCCTTATCCTCTGGACTTTGCTGGTAATAGTCGGACTCGACGACCAGATCCTCTACGTCCGGATTATATGCAACGGCACTGCCTATCAGGCCTAAAAATGCTACAAAAACTGAAACTAAACCTAAAACTCGCATGATTTTCTCCTCGCAGATTTCCTGCTACTGGATAACTACGAAAGAAGAAGGAAAAGGTTTCAAGGGTAAAATCAAGAATCAGAGGAATTAGAGGTAGTTTAAGAAAATAGAATTACCCCCGAAGCATCATTAGCCCCACCAAAGGATGACGAAAAGGGGCACGTGGGATGAAAGAATCACCATCCGTCTTCCCCTACCTCGAATTCTTGATTCAATGCTAACCAAAAAACCCCCCGAAATTCGGGGGGCTTTTTTTGTAAGCTGGTATCGAC
>CAZRLV010000018.1:0-18705 GCA_964600955.1 uncultured bacterium | reverse complement strand
GTAACCAGCCCCTGTAATTCGTATAGGGGGTCATCCATATTTTCTACGACGACCTACAATCTTTCCATTCCGATAGTTTATAGTTCCTTCTCCCTATTCCTCTGCTACCTTTGCTCCCTCTGATTCCTTCCCCCATACTTATGCTATACTGCCCCGGGAGCGCAGGCCATGAAATTATCTGGAAAAACGGCTATTGTAACGGGGGGTTACCGCGGACTTGGACTCGTCATAGCCCAGGCTCTTCTGAGGCAGGGCGCTCGAGTCGCCATTTGCGGCAGAAGTTCTGAAAATCTAAAGAAACTTGATTCCGTTTTAAGTGAATTTGAAGGGTCCTACCTCTGGACAGTCTGCGACATCACCCTGCCCCTGCAGGTTTCAAATTTTGTTAAGAAAGTATTGCATGAATTTGGCTCGGTGGACATCCTGATCAACAACGCTGCTATCTTTGGAAGTCAGGCCCAAATCATTGATTATGACCCGCAGGATTTTAAGGATGTGATCTCCGTAAACATTGTAGGAGCCTTTAACCTCTGCCAGGGGGTTCTACCTCATATGGTGGCGCAAAACTATGGGAAAATTATCAATGTAACCGGCTCGCATAAAATTGAAGAGGCCTGTGATTTTGGCGGGGCCTATTATGTTTCAAAATTAGCCCTGGACGGACTCTCTTCCATCCTGGCTCACGAGTATGGAGACACCCCCATTTCAGTCAATCAGCTCAACCCCTCGGGCGTAAAACTGGATGAGATTCTGTCCCAGAACGATAATGAGGAAATCATCCCGCCCGTTGATCTCGAAAAACTCTTTGTTTATCTGGCTTCTGTAGATTCAAATGGGATCAACGGCAAAAAATTTGATGCTCAGGAATGGATGGAGGATCAAAAATCGGATGTCTCCAATGTCTGAGGTTCTGGTTCTAAACTCAAGCCAGGAAGCCTTCGATTCAATTGTGAAGGCAAGAGGACTCGAATCTTTTCAATTTCTTCGCAAGACCAGCACGGATGAAGCCCTGAGCTGGCTTGGACAAGATGAAAACAAGACCTGGTTGATTCTCTTTGATGATTCCAGCCTGAAAGACCACGGGCCCCAGAATTGGCTGGAATGGCTGAAACGCCACACCCCCCATATTAAAAAAGGCTTTATGGCGTCCTATGGACAGGAGCGGCTTGCAAAGCAACTCTACGCGGATTCCAGTGTTGATTTTTATGTGCAGCAACCATTTAGCTCCTGTCTGATCACTGCGGAAATCCTGTCTTGCCTGGAGAACAAACCCTCCCTATCGATCACCCTAAATGAAATTTTGGAAATGGCTATTGACGCTAACTCAACGCCCGTGACGGAATACATTGCCAATATAAAACGTACTTACACCACGCGTTGAATTTTCATGCAAAAGCTCAGTGAACGTCGTATTTTTGCCCATGCCACCATCGCCTTTGAGGCCCTGGGCTGTAAACTGAACCGCTTTGAGCTGGAGTGGATGCGCTCCAAGGCCGAGGACCTGGGGCTCAAACCTCTTGAGGCTCCGGAACAAGCTGAGGTTGTTGTCATCAATACCTGTGCCGTTACTGGGGAAGCCAGTCGCGATTCACGCCGCAAAATCCGCGGTCACCGCAAACGAAACCAAGAGGCTTATATCATTGTGACCGGCTGCGACTCTCAAACGGCCCCCGAAACCATGCGTAGTCTGGATGTGGATCTCCTCCTGTCCAATTTCGAAAAAGAAAAATTCTTTGAATGCCTCAAACCTGAAATTCAGGATGAAAAACCCAGGAAAGAGTCTTCCTCACTACTGCGAAGCTTTCAATTCCAGTCGCGCCCCTTTCTAAAAATCCAGGATGGATGCGACTCCTTTTGCAGCTATTGCATCATTCCCAGAGCCAGGGGACGCTCGCGTTCATTTGCCCGCCAAACCGTCTTGGACCAAGTGCGTGAACTCGCTCCGATCTATCCTGAAATTGTACTGTCAGGGGTGAATCTGGGAAACTACGAAGATGGACCAGATATAAATTTTAAATCCCTGGTTCAGGATCTGATCCGCATTGAGACTTTGCGACTTTTACGCATTTCTTCACTGGAACCCGAGCACCTCTGTGATGAACTCCTGGAACTAACGGTGTCCAGCCCCGTTTTGTGCAACCACCTGCATCTCCCGCTACAAGGGGCTCATGATATTTTACTGAAGGGAATGCGCCGACAGGGAAGCCTGGCTTCTTTTAAAGAAAAAGCCTTGAGGTTAAAGTCCCTCGATCCTAATCTTTGCCTGGGTACAGACTTGATGCTTGGGTTTCCTGGAGAAACCGATGAGGTTTTTGAGCAGTCCATGCAAAACCTTGAGGAGATCCCCCTGGACTATTTCCATGTTTTTCGGTTTTCGCCACGCGACAAAACCGTGGCCCAGAGGCTTCCGGGGCAGATCCCCGGAGACGTAAAAAAAGCCCGTGTCCGCAGAGTTCTTGATTTTGCCAACACACGCAAAGCCAGATTTTTTCGGTCGCAATCTGGTCGTGTGGTACAGGCGGCTCTTGAAAAGTCTCCAAGAAATTCAGAGACCTGGATGGGACTGACTTCAAATTACATACCCTTTGTTCTAAAAGACCCACCCAACGATACAGCCCTAAAGCATGTACTCGTACGTTTGGAACCCCTGCGTGCGGATAAAATGGCGGCGTCCCTCATAGAAGTCCTATGCTGAAAATTCTCTTTTCTTTGCGCCTACGCTATCTCATCTACCGCCTGTTTCAGGTTCTTAATGAACTGGCGTTGCTTCTGGTGCTGGAGACCTCGATTTTTCTAGCTGTTCCGGCCCTCTATTCTCTTAATCCCGTGTTTGCCGGCTATAAGGATTTCTTTTTGATCCTCATTGCCATGCTCCAGATACCCGCGTTTTTCTGGGTACTTCGATCTTTTAGAGGCCGACCCGGCCGATCCTTTTCCAGCTTTGTTTTTCACTTTGAAAAGCACAATTTCGCAATCCTTCAAAATCAAGCTTCCGCCTATCTCTCAAAACCAGTGGGCGCAGATTCCCTGGAAACTCAGTTTCGAGATCGTCTGCAAGCTTCAATTCGCAAAAACCTGGGAAAAACAAGGCTGCTCACTCTGGTTCCGGCTTCCAATCTTCTGATCCTGCTTGTTCTGGGCTTGGGGCTTTCAGGCTACCCAGGGTGGAAAGCTATATTTGAGAGCCGTCTGTCAAGATCCCTTGCCAGTATTTTGGAGCGCAAGGGCCCCCAACTTGAATTTAGTTTTCCAAATCTGGCCAAAGCCTATTTGAAGAATATTCCCATCAAGATTTCAGGCCAGCTCAAGGGAGATCCGATTTTCCCCGTAGAGTTGCAAATCAAGAACCTCGATGGAAAAATCGAAACGGTGATTCCTGTGGCCGATCTACGCCTGGAGTCCAAATCCACATCCCCGTCCCAATTTAATTTTGAAGTCGATCTGAACGGATTCTCTCAGGATCGCATGCTTTGCGCGGTATCGGGCAGTGAGATTTCCAGTGACGTGGTTTTACGATTTGTGGATTTCCCCAAGATCAGCTCACAGAGCATCCAGGTTCAACCCCCTGTTTATACGGGGAAGTCGGCTCGAACCTTGCCCAGAATCCCCTACTCAATCCTTGAGGGAAGCTGGATCGAACAGAAAGTCAGCTTTAACAAGCCCATGCAAAGCGTCAGAATCCATCCAAAAACTGAGGGTCTGAAAATCGATGTCCTAAGCGATTCGGTGAGTGTTTCAGGAGTTGTGAGTTCTTCATTACATTACAGTCTGAGCTTTCAAGACCGCGATGGATTTAAAGACAAAAGCGCTTCCTTTTCCTGGAAAACCTACGCTGATCAGCCCCCCAGAATTATGATCATGAAGCCTCCTGTGCGCCAGGCGGTCAAAAAAGGGGTCTTTGAAGCCCTGGATCTAGAGCTTAAGGCTGAGGATGACCAGAGCATCACAGGTCTCAGACTGGACTATATGACCAAGCAGCGCTTTGAGATGAGCTATGTCAGCAGTGTTGGCAGTCTGGAACTATCTTCCCCCATGCAGGCTTTGGTTTTTTTAAAACAAAAGATCGACCTTCCCTCACTTTATTTGCAAGAGGGAGACTCCATCAGTTTCAAAATCGGTGCATGGGACAATTTCCCCGGTCGTGAACCCAGCTTTTCTACGACCCATAGCCTCTGGGTCCCTTATTTTTATGAAAAACACGAAGAAGCTCTGCAAGAAACCCAGGATATTATCTCTGATTTTGAGGAAGTCATGCAGGATGAGAAAAAGGCTGAGTCACAAATCAAAGACTTGAAAAAAAGTATTGAGTCAGGACCGGACACACATATCAAACCTCAAGACCAGGAAAAACTCAAAAAATTGACCCAGGCTCGCCAGGACATTCAAAAAATGGCCGAGGAACTTGAAAAGAAAGTGGATCAAGCCCTGGACGAAGACCGCGAGCATTCTCTGCTCGATGAGGGAACCTTGATGAAAATGCAACAGGTTCAGGAACTCTACCAGGAAATCCTGCGTGAAATGAGCGTGCAGACGGCAGGCCTGGAGTCCATGGCCAGCCAACCCCGCAATATGGATCCAGGCCGTATCCAAAAAATGATGCAGGAATTTGACAAACAAAAGTTCTCACAGGAACTTGACCGCGCCCTGGACTCACTAAAAAAAATCGAGGCACGCCAAAAATTCAAAAAAAACATCGAGAAACTGGAGCGGCTGCGCCAAGACCATGAAGAGCTTGATGGGTTATTGGCGCAAGATTCAAAACCTCCTCAAGAAGACCTTGGCAACCTAAAGAAAAAATGGGACAAACTCTCAAAGGAACTCGAAGAGCTGAAGGGTGACCCCATGCTGGATTCAGGGCTCAAAGAGGCGCTGGATAAAAGCCTTAAGGAGGCTCAAAAAAAGTTGGATTCGGAGTATAAGCAACTGGAGGAGTCCGCCAAGGAAAAGGGAAATGAACCCCTGCGCAAAGCCAATCGCTCCCTGCAGGAAAGCCTCAAGGAATTTAAGGAGGCCATGCAGGAAAACCTGGACAAAAACACGCAGCAAGCCATGCGAATCTCACTGGATAAGCTTAATGGGTTTTTACGTGAAACCTTTTATCAGGCCCGGTTTTTACAGGAGGTCGAGCATCAACTGCAGTTCCTTAAACCGTTTGACAAAAAGCGTTTCAGTGCTCAAGAACTCTCCTTTCTTGCTTCGGCCGCCCGATCTTTAAAAGAGAGAATTGCCAACGAGTACAAGGCCAACTTAAGTTTTCAAAAAACCATCGTGCTGGTAGCCAGACATATGGTGGAAAAAATCGACACCAGTATACGGGCCTATGCCTCGGATCGTCCCCCAACCCACGCCGAGCCGATTCGGTCCATCTACCGTACTAATAATCAGCTTTCACTCATCCTTTTAAATCTGCGCGAACAACTGGAGAAACAAAGGCAGGACAGCAGTTCTTCACAGTTCATGCAATCCCTGGAGCAGTTGACCCAGGCTCAGCAAAAAATCAATCAGGGCACAAGAAAAATGTCTTCCCAGGAAACCGCCTACCGTCAGCAGATGATGGAGAAATTAGCCTTTCAGCAGTCTCTGGTGCGAAAATCCACTGAGAAACTCTATTCACGCTTCAAGGAAAAGCTGGGGCTGGCACGGGGGCTTCAGGCGATTTCCAAAGAAATGAAGGCCGTGGAAAAGCATTTGAGCGAAGGCGAAGCAGGCGCACCCACACAGCGCAAACAAGACAAGATAGAATACCAACTTCTTGAGGCCCAGAAGGCTTTGAAGGAGCAAAAAGAAGGCAAGACGCGCAAAGCCAAGACTGCCGTAGCTCAAGATCTCCAAAAAGGTGTGGGAAAGACCCCTGCGAGTGCAAGGATTCCAAAAATACCCACTGAAATCCTCTCGCGCCCGGAGGTTCCCAATAGCTGGCGCGTTCTGATCGAAAATTATTTTGACGCCCTAAGCCCGAATCAGTAGACTGCGGCCCATGTCCTTGATCCATTCCATTCTTGAGGAAGTCTATATCTACACCCAGGATGATCGATTTTCATTTTTTATCATAGAGCCCGAGGATTATCCCTGTTTTTTACAAATCGCCAAAGTGGGTGAGTCCTATCTGCTGGATATACCCACCCCTATTCTTTTGGATGAGGTCATGTCCAATGACCTGAAAAACATCCTGCTTAAACGCTATAGAAAAGAAGTCCAGACCAACGAAGAAAGTTCCCGCCACTCAGAAGAGCATCTGGTCAGTTATCAGGTACGCTTCAAAGCCTGCGAGGTCAACAAAATGTGCTATGTAGCACGTGAAATCCTGCAAGAACTCCTCATGCTAGACCCAGAACAACCCCTACGAATTTCGATGAGATGAGAATAAGAGGGGGGGAAGGAACTAAGGGAATCATCGGAATGGGGAAAGATAAGAATAGGGTATTGCTGGAACTGTCATCCTCTGGCTTGACCAGGGGATCCATTTAAAAGGTCGTAAATAGTCTTCATCTTCATTCTGACTTCTGTCTCCTGAATTCTTGATTTCTCAATCCAGTAAGGACAGGACTTGTTCAGCGAATTGGCGATTGAAGGCTTTGAAGAGCTCCTTGTCACGTTTGAGACCTGGAACCAGGTCTGCCAGGGAATATTCTTTCACATAGAGTATGGCGTGGTAGATGACGCGCTCGGACTTGGATCGAAATGCGTCCTCGAATAAGGGGTATAGTTCTTGAATGCGATAGCCCGCTATGTTTTTTAGCAAATGACAGCGAACCGAAGAACCCTCGTCTCTTTTGAAGATTTTTTGCAAAAAGCCTTTGTTTTCCAAATAATCGTCTTTAGTAAACTGCTTGAGAATTCGCACGCGATTCTCTTCAGAAGGATCCGATAGCCGGGAAAAATAGTCCAAATAGAGGCTTTTTCGGTCACGATCCTTTTTCTGACGAAGGCTTTCCAGACGTTCCATCTCAGTTTTTCTGCGAATTTTTGCCAAACACCGATCAATCAGAGCCAGATGCTCTTTAAATCCCTTGCGGGTCTTCCAGGAGTCTAGAGTTTTCTCAGCTTTGACTCGTTCCCTGGGGTCCCCCTCACAGCCTAGCGTTTCAAGAAGCAGGATCGTCTGTTTACCCGGCAGAAAAGACAAAACTGAGACAACGCGGTTGCCTTCTTCGGCTTTGCCCGATTGCAGTTGATGCTCGAGAAAGCTCATCAAGCGATCTCGATCCTGGCTTAACAACCGCATCAGAGGGTCACGCTCGAGACGGCCTGATTTGAAAACCTCGTGAAATAGATCGGCCAGGACCGGATCAAGTAGGGCTGTGCCTGCGGACTCACGCAAAACTGACGAACTCTCTAAGTTTGGTTGAGAAGCGTCATCGCTATTTAGCAACACCAATGAAAGCCGCTGTTCCTGCGATGGAGAAAGATTCATTTTGCGCAACTCATGAATCAAGTCGGTTTTCCATTTGCGAACATGTTCCTGATAGGGGCTGTGAGACTGCGGATAAATCCCCAGCTCAATCTGCTCTTCACGCTCTTTTTCAATATTTTTTAGCAGATGAATAACCTTGGAAGAGACCGAGTCCAGGGCTTTACTATAGAGGAACTCAGCCGAGCCTTCTTGTTTTCTAAGGTAAGTCAAAATTTTGAGCAGCGGTTTTGAAGAATATGAGGAAAAAACTTTCTGCCGGTCCTTAAGTGAGAGCTCAGGCAAAAGCCGCAGCTGATAGTACTGCTCTTCCACATGACGCTTTATCCGCTCCAGAAGGGAAAAACCCAGGTCCGGAGTTGATTTTTCAACCGGCTCTTTACACTGCATCCCTCAACCTATCGACAAAAAACATTGCCAAATTTAAATCTTTGTAGATGATTTTTGGGAAGAGTAAAAGAGAAGGAATCAAAGGGAGCAGAAGAATCAGAGGTAGCAGAGGAATGAAGAAGAAGACTTGGAGAAGAAATACACACCGCGTCATCCTGAACTTGATTCAGGATCCAGGGGTTAAGCCACGTGGCCTTGTAATGAAAGAGAAGATGGATACTGAATCAAGTTCAGCATGACGAAGTTTTGAGGCATTCCTGCGCTTCTAGGGCTTAACTAAACACCATTGCGGCTTGACCGGGGGATCCATACAAATGGTCGTAAAAATTCTTCATTCTGAATTCTGGCTTCTGACTTCTGTATTCTTACTTCCCTGGCCCATTTTAATCGGGTCAAGGTGTTCCTTGGCTTGCTTGTGGTGTTTGTAGTCCATTAGAATTGGAGGAAGATGAAGATTCTACTTTCTAATCCCCCTTGGAGTAAAAAAGGTTATTACGCTGTGCGAGCTGGTTCGCGCTGGCCGCATTTTGAAGCGGAGCATACTCAGTATATGCCCTTTCCGTTTTTTCTGGCTCATGCCTGTGCCTGGCTTGAGAAACATGGCTATGCTCCCACCTTGATTGACAGTCTGGCCCTGAAACAGAGTCATGATGAGTTTTATGATGAAGTGGGCCGCATTATGCCAGACCTGGTCTGTATGGAAGTCTCATCTTTTTCCATGGCCAATGACCTGGAGATTGCCAAGCGTCTCAGGAAAGATCTCCCGGGAGTTCGCGTTGTCTTTATGGGGCTCGCGAGTGAAATGCAAAACGAGGATTTTTTACGCCAAAGTCCACAAGTTTATGCCTGCCTGGTAGGAGAATATGAGGACACCTTGCTGGATCTGGTGCGAACCCTGGAGGCCCGCAAGCCTCTTACGAGCTTGATTGGGGCTACTTTCATCCGCTCTGACGGCTCTTTTTCGGGATTTGAGCGCCGTCCTCTGCGCCCAGATATCAATGACTACCCCTGGCCTGCCCGCGATCAACTACCTCTGCACCTCTATCATGACGAACCCGGAAATATCCCCACACCCTCGGTGCAGATGTGGGCGTCACGAGGCTGCCCTTTTAAATGTATTTTTTGCGCATGGCCCCAGATCATGTATGGCAATAATGATTATAGGGTTAGAGACATTGTTGATCTGGCAGATGAATTTGAATGGCTGGTTACCCAATGGGGTTTTAAGTCTATCTATTTTGATGATGACACCTTCAATGTCAATAAAAAGCGCATTGCCGCCTTTTGTGAGGAATTGATCCAACGCGGAGTCAAAGTCCCCTGGGCGGCCATGTCCAGGGCAGACCTCGTGGATGAGCCCCTACTGAAAGTCATGCGAAAATCCGGGGTGCAAGCCCTCAAATTCGGGATTGAATCGGCAGATCAAAATGCCGTGGATCAAATGGAAAAAAGCCTGAATCTGAAACGGGCCGTAGAAAACATCCGCATGACCCATAATTTCGGGATCAAAACCCATCTATCCTTTATGTTTGGTCTCCCGGGAGAAACCCGTGAAAGTTGCGAGAAAACTCTGGCAATGGCTTTAGACCTCAACCCCGAAAGTCTCCAATTCACGCTAGCCTCGCCGTTTCCCGGATCAAAATTCATGCAGCATCTTAAAGAAACCGGAAATCTGGTTAAAAAGGTGACCGAGGCGGATGGCTTTCGAACGGCTTGCGTTAAAACGGACACATTGAGCTCCGAGGAGCTGGAAGAATTTGTAGCTCATGCTCAAAACCGCTGGCTCATCCACAAAGCCAGTCAGAAACCCCGCGCTGGAATCGGTTTCAAAAGGAGCGGACTGGTTTCCATCATTATTCCCAATTACAACGGTGAGGCTTTTATTCGCAACGCCGTCAGCAGTGCTCTTTCACAGACCTATAACCCGGTAGAGGTTATCGTGATCGATAACGGATCCACCGACAAGTCGATTGAAATTATCAATTCACATTTCCCTGAAGTCAAGGTGGTTCATTTCCCGAGAAACGAGGGCTTCGCCTATGCTGTTAATGCAGGCATTAAAATTGCCGGCGGCGATTTTGTAGCCCTACTGAATAATGATGCGCGCGCAGAACCGGACTGGATCGGGAATTTGGTCAAGGCCGTCAGTGATGATTCACGCGTAGGATTCGCGGCATCGAAAGTGCTCTGTCACCATGATTCGACCATGATTGACTCCGCGGGCGACGGCATCACTTCCGTTGGTCGCACTTTCAATGTAGGGCATTTTAATGCTGACTCTGAAGATCTCGACCGCAAGCGTTGGGTTTTTGGCGCCACGGGAGCCGCTTGTCTTTTTAAACGCTCTGTTTTAGATGATGTAGGCAGCTTTGATGAGGACTTTTTTCTCTATCTAGAAGATGTGGACTATAGTTTTCGCTGTCAGATCCGAGGCTATAAATGTGTCTACGAGCCCCTGGCTCGGGTCCATCATATGGGCTCTGCAACCTCAAACCAGTTTCATGGGATGAAGACTTACTTCACCACACGCAATTATTTTCCGCTCGTGGCCAAAAATTTCCCAAAGTCCCATATTAAAAAACACCTGATCTCCATGGTTTTTTTCGTTTTCACAATGGCTGCGGCCCATATTTTAAAAGCACGATCTCCCCTGGCCTTTGTCAGAGGTCTCATCAGCGGCCTGCGCCTGGCCAAGGCCAGCCTCGGTAAAAGGGCCAGAATCCTGGGCGGTAGGCGCATCTCAGACGAAGAGTTTGAGAAGTTGTTTCACTTCGGTGACATCAACTGGTCCATCACCCGCAAAAACCGTAAAAAACCTCCCTCAAATCGCATGATTTCGATTCAGAAGACAACGACTTGAAGAAAGGTTGTAAGGCTGAGGGCTTTAAGGCTTATAGGTGAAAAAAAGATCCATTGCTTCAATTGTTTCTTCTTCTCTTTCTCCCGACTCCTGAATTCTGTATCCTGTATTCTTGAGTTATGACAACCTTAAAACCTAACCCTCCTCAGCCTTACAGCCTTTCCTCTCGCCAGCCTTTCTTTCACTCTCTTTGGCTTTTTTATTTTATTTCGCTTCCTTTTCTTTATCTGGATGCGTCCTTAGAGGCTTTTGCACTGCGCAAAACTCTATTTATGGTTTTGGTTGGACTTCAGCTAGCCTGGACGACTCTTAAGCCTCCTGAGCGCTCTTTTCCTAAGCCTCAGACCCTGGATGTTCTGGTTTTTCTGGTGCTTGGGCTACGGTTTTTCTCTGCTGTTTTGGGTGAACTGCGAGATGGAAGCCTTTTGTTTTCTGTGGATACCTTGCTTTTTGAAACCTCACTGGTTTTGTTTTATCTGCTTATGCGTCGTGAGCCTCCCTCGTATAACTGGCTGATCCGACTCTGCCAGGGTTTGATTCTTTCGCAAGTTTTTGTAGGAATTTTGCAGCTTTTGCATCTTGCCTGGGTGGCTCCTCTCTCAGATGGACGACTTTCAGCCCAGTATTTTCACCCCAATGTCCTTGGAATTTTAAGCGTGGCTCTTTTGGCCATCCTCGCCAGTGAGCCACGACTGAAAGCTGTCGCCCTAAACGGCTTCAATCAATTTATTCTAGCACTCGGCGCGTTGACGGTGGTTTTTACGGGTTCACGAAATGCCCTGGTTGCCCTTTTAGCCATGCTTTTGATTTTAAAGCCCGTGAAATTAAAATTTCTGCTCATACCTCTGATTTTACTACCGCTTCTCTGGTGGGCGCGTTCGCAGTCGCATCCTATTGAGTCCTACCGAGCTTCCATAGAGACTCAAATCAAGATTCGCCAGGCGGTTCTCGGCTCTTCTATCCAGGGAATTTTGCAGCACCCACTTGGGGTCGGTGCCGGGTTGTTCAGCTCAAAAATCCACCCTTATATCAATGATGACCTGCATAAAGTGTTTCCAAACCCCATGCATCATTCCCTCAATAAGGCACATAATTTTATTTTGGAGCTGGTGTTCGAGAGCGGGTGGCTGATGTTTCCCGTCTTGCTCTACGGGCTTTTCCTGGTGATACAACTACCATTTTCAGGCCCCAAAGCCGCCATTTTAGCCCTGGTTTTTTGCTCCATGTTTTCAGTGTTTTTAAACTACCCCACAGGACAAATATTTTTGGCATTATTGCTTGCAATGGGGCAGAAAAGAGAAGAGTTTTAACCACGAAAGGCACGAAAGGTTGAAGAGGGGGATAGGAACTAGAAGAACTATCGGAACTAAAGGAATCATCGGAATGGGGAAAGATAAGAAGAGGGTATTGCTAAAGCTGTCATCCTACGGCTTGACCGGGGGATCCATACAAATGGTCGTAAAAATCTTCATTCCTTGGATTCCTATGCTACCTTTGCTTCCCTTGATTCTTGGATAAAATTATGAGTTTTCTTATTCGTAAATTATTGCCTTTTTTGGGGGCTTTATTGCTCTCGGTTTATGGTGTTCTTTTTCTGCTCAAGGATCTTGCGGTGCAAGAACTGGTGCAGGGGCTATCTAAGGCTAGCGGGCTACAGGCCACCCTTAAGGTTATAGATCGACTGAAAAAGTCTCCATCACCTGCTTACCTTGATAAACAGCTCTATTTCGAGGCTGTTTTAGAGCTCGAGCAGATGAAGGTTCTCACGGGCCTACAAAAGGCCCTTAAGTTTCAGAAACATTTTCCAGGCTATTACAATATCGAAGCACGCATTGCCTGGGGGGTTCTCATACGCACTCATTTCAAAGACGCCCATCTTTGGATTGAAAAAGCTATCGATTATCATCCCTATGAAGAACAGAATTATCTCTTGCTCTCTAAGATCCTGGAAGGGCTCAAACAGCCCAGGGCCGCTAAAAAAGCCCTGGAGACCGCCAGGAAATTAAGGTTGAGGAATGAGAATTTTAGGAATGATCCTTGATTTCAATTAAACGATCCAAAATTCAGGCTGGCTATATTGCCTGTGTTTTTTACCCGATCACCACTTCTCAGGTCGATGTAGACCGGGTCTTTTCCAAGGTCGCCGTAGGTTAGGGCAATATAACATTCATAACCATCAAAACTCGGTGAAGTATAGTCTGTGTCATTACTTTTGATTACAAAGCCGTAGGGGTCCCAGGTTAGGTAACTTATGGCTGGCAACGCATCGCCCGCTGCATTTACGTCTGTGTCAGAGGCATTGGCAAAGCGAATCTGCACACCTTCGGGCAGGCTGATAATACGAGCACGGACCTCTAAATCGGTAACTGCCCTTAAATTCGCAGGAATCCCTGTGATGAGGTCTGGTTCAGCAGCCTTTTTATTGTACTTGGTGGAAAATCCCGGATCGGTAACGATCAGGATTGAATAGCTCGTGGCGTATTCGGTACCACTCCCATCGGCCCATGAGCCACTAACATCTTGGAAGCCATCACCTTTGGGGTTAATCCAACCCTTAAATATGTAAATGCCTGCGGCCAGATGTGTAGGTTTTTTATCCGTATTATTCCAGTAGTTTGCATCTCGCGTGTCCAAAGATGTGCGCATGATAAAGGCCCGCACCTCTTGAATAGCCGAAGTGATAACACGCTGGGTCTGATTTACTCTGGCGTAGTTGATATACCCGCGAATATTAATAACGGCCAAGGTAGCCAGGATCCCGACAATAGCAATGACTACGACCAGTTCAATCAAGGTCATACCCGACTTAAAGCTAAATGGACTAGAATTCCTTTTCATGGTGTGACATCGGAGTCCATATAATCAACTTTTTCTGTACCAGCCAGGTAGATCCCAAGAGGCTCAAAGAGCTGGATCACCTTACCCTCGGGATCTACGTCACAAGCAGGCACAAAACGAGAAATATAATAAAGAGTGTTGTTAAGGTCTTTGTGAGGGTCTTTGACCTGGTCAGGGGCCTCGTCACAGCCGCCCGACTTTATCGTAATGTTTTGATCATGTTCATCGCGATAATCCGACTCGTTATTTACGTCGGCAACACGTACATCCATATAAAAGTCCATTTTATAGAGGGCGCGAGCCACAATCTCAAAATCATTGATTCTTTGCTCGGCCTCCGCAATGGAGCCCGAGCGTCCATTTTCCTTTACCTCGCGGACTGTACCCAAAGACCAGAGGGTGAATTTAGTATAAGAAGTATGATCTACCGGCAGACCATGAACTTGGGTGGTCTGCGTCGTCATTCTGGATCCTCGAAAAGAAGTCCCGCCAAAACTATCTAACCAATAGTCCTTGTCGCCACGCTGAAAGGCCAAAAAAGGTACGGGAAACTGTAGAACCCCCAGACGTTGACTGTTGTTGCCATTGCCATCGGTGTCCAAAAAATCATTGATATAGTTTGCCCGCCAATAGGCATTCTTGCTTGAATTTCCAGTTTCCACCGGATGAGACCAAAAAGGGTGGAGGTCACAAGCTACATCACAGTTCGCCTGACAGGTCAAAGCATTACTCCCACACGGGAAACCAGCTCTATCGCGCAGGGGCTTGAAATCGGCACTACCCGTTAATGCATTTCCAGTGCCGGCGATATCATGCGTGACAAAAGCCGTCGTAACCCGCGTCACTGTATTTGAAAGCTCCCCGTTATAGCCATCTCGCTGTTCATCACGCGTAACCCAGAGCTTGAAGAAAACTTTGAATTTTAAATTTTGGAAATCGGTATGATCAAAAAGTGCCGCATCACCAGAAGCTGTAAAACTTAAACCATCTAGATCCACTACAGTTTGAAGCTGAACATGGTATGCGTTTTGATCGGCCTCTTTTTCGATGGCATTGGTTTCATCAGTCTTTAGAGGCTCATAAGGGTATTGAAGGTCTGCACCAGTTGAATTATCTCTGCGGTAATTGAAAAGTCGCTCAAATAAAAGATGACGATGATTTGCGAAAGAACTAAGATTATTTGGCGAATAACGGATCATACCCCCCGTGCCTCGCGGTAGCCTGCTATCAATATCTGATTTCACATCCTCTCCACTCGTACCTTCGTGGCTAATACCTGTAAAATTCCACTGATCGTAGTAATGCCAGCGTTTAGTACCGAAATGTCCGTCACGAACGTAGTCTATATTTGTTTCAAAAGGGTCAAGACTAGTTAAACCTGTATACAAGCTATCCCAGGTATTGGGTGTATGATACGAGGCCTGTTTGGCACATTCTCCGGCATTATATTGTCCGGTGATATGACCAGACCAATGCAGCGTATAAGTTGTGGTCCCTATGTTTTCTTCTGCACACTCGCGCAGGGTCCCAGGGGTATTGTTCACGTCAAATCCACTCCCTGGCTCTCCTGGCTCCCCATCAGTATCAGTCGTGTAACCATAGGTTGCATTAGTGGTCTTAAGCCCAGGATTCATACTACGCGTCGTGTCAGTATAACCATCAGAGGGATCATCATCCCCCACGGTAGCCGTGACATAATCATAGGGGAACCTGGGGTCCTGATTGCCATAAGGACTCTCAGACGTGGAGGCCAAACTATAGGAATCCGTGCCTATCCAATTACCCTCAGAATTCGTATTGGAATCATCGCGGGCTCGCTTGTCATAAACCGGGTTTAGAATCTCCTGCCAGGAAGGCAGCACTTCGGCACAGGAGTTGGCCGTACTACAGGTGGTATGTGTGGCAAACCTAAGGTCGACCATGGACATGGATTCCATGACGTTTTTAATCATGGAATAACCATAGTCAATGCCAGAGCGGGACGCGAGATCGGCGCTTTTTTGAAAACCAAGATGCTGGCTTAGATTGAAGCTCATCTTAATCGATTGCAACTGATTCACCGTAAGAAATTCCACCAAAATCATCATACCGATGGCCATCACCAGGAGAGAGCCTTTGCGACGCGGGTTTTTCGGTTTCATTGGCGATCCATTTTATGACCTGGGGCTCGAGTCCAGGCATAACGGTGATAGCTCAATTCCGAGGTTTTGAGAAGGTTTTTTCCAAAACTGGGTGTGGCAATACCCATCACGACGGCCTTCACGGATGAACGAGCAATAAATCCAGTAGACCCTCCATCGGAAAGGGTAGAATCTGTGGCACTCACATCTCCTCGGTCCATGGCTCTGACCACAACCATGACCAGAATGGAGTGGGCACCTGCCCCCCCGACTTCAGGCTCGTCATTTGTGCCAGCATATGCCGTACCTGAAATACCGGAAGTGTTCCCATTGGCCGATGACCCATTGGCATCAGTCCAATCATTCAAAGACTGAATAAACAGCATATCCACCTCAGTCTTAACCTCTGAGGACCCAGCCAGCCCCTTTACATTATTGCGAAAAACCAGATTGCCTTCACGAATCTTACGGTAATAAACATAGCGACGCACGATCTCGTTATCCCAGCTACCAATGGTAAAGGGGTCCAAGAAAAGCTGAATTCCCGCATCGAGCTGAACATCCGCCCCACCACGTTTAGCAGTCAGGTCATATCCTAAAGACAGCTTATTCTGGCTATCATCACGATAAATAAACTCCTCGGAAACCAGGGGCAAAACCCCACGATATTTCTGGGCTTTTAGCATGAGTGTGATGTTATGAAAATCCCCTGGATGATCACTGATATCACCAACGTTTCCGACATGGTCATAATTGGCTTTAAGCTCATTAGGATAAGGAAAGGAAAGAAAGCGATAGCGGGAGTCATCAGTGAGATTTGTATAGTCACTCCCATGAATCGTGCCATGTACCTCAAGCTGCATTAACGGTATGCGTGGATCAGAACCTGATGCTTCCAACTTATCAAGTCCTGAGCTTTTACCTTCATGGGAAAAAACCTTAGTGAAATCATGAAACAGAACTGATGTAACATCAGTCTTGGCTATCGAGGCAAAATCCTTTTTTTCGCGCTTACTGCTATGAATAAAGAGCAGAATACGCTCCATCTCGATATGGGCCATGCGCTGGTAGAAGGATTTCATCTCCATCTGCCGCAGAATTTTGGCCTTCCCCTGCGTAGCAGAACCATAGGTTGCTGCAACTACCACCAGGATGGTAATTGATACAACCACCTCAACAATGGACAGAGCTTTTCTATCGCTCTTTAGGTGCATATATTAGCCGGTGACTTTACCCAAGGCGTAGGTCGTCCCCTTGAAAAGCCGTGTACGCTTATCCGCTGTCCCATCGGCATTACTCAGCGCCGTGAAATGCTCGGTGGTAATCTGGTAGTCCAGATTGAATTTCAAGAGCTGATCGGCCTGCTCTGAGTCCACCTGCATCAGATTCACGACAAAATCTGTCGCATCCTGAACAACTACGGTTCGATCCGTCTGTAAAAGGGGAAAGTCCTTGGGGGTGGGTGGTAAAGCAGCGGTATAAGCCGGATCACCTGAGTCTACCTCCACGCGCGAGAAGAAAAGATGGCTCTGCGGTGGGTCTACAGCTGTGCGCTCTTCAAAGGATGGGTCGATATTCTCACGCTCCTCATCAATATAGAAATAACCATACTCGATGAGATTATCGCTGTCGTTGTACTTGTAGTAGTAAAGCATGTCCACACTCGTGCCAAGATCATCGTTATCGACCGCTCGAAAAACCGCATGCGATGCCCCGGTGATAGCCTTGGTGATTCCCATACGGGCGTTATTACCCTGCTGGATTTTGGCCAGATCGAGATCGGAGGTTTTTGAGATCTGATTAAGATTTGAGAAGGCGATAAGAAAGCCGCCAAGAATAATCGTGGAGGCCGTAACAGCCACTAAAAGCTCCAAGAGCGTAAAACCCTTGCTACTAACCTTAGTCTTGCCCTGTCGATCCAAGTTGTCCTGATTCATAACCCCTCCCTCGATCCAAACAACAAAACCTCTACCCAACACCGACCAAGCCCCGTCGCCAAAAGGCGAACCGAACTTCTTTAATTATGACAGGAAAATGAAGGACCGGCAAGTGCGGCCCTCCAAATTCACTGATTAACTTACACGTCTTATACTTTGCCGGAGTGAATATCCTCGGCTGTACCCGATGGACCAATGCTGCCCTGCACCTGATTCGTAATACCGTTGCGGTTCGCACTACTGGGGTCAGCCGTAGCTTCAGTGCCCCAGAAGAGGCAGGCGGTTCCGCGCAGTTTATTATTCGTGTGCTTCAAAGTTCCAGCCGTCGAATTCCTGGCAAAAATATGCCATTTATAATCAGACTGTGCACTTTTACCTGTAATATTCTCAATCCCCTCAAAAGCCAGAACGGTTTCGGGGCAAACAAATGCCATTTCTTCCTGAACCAGGTCGTAAACCTCGTCCACCTTACCGGTGTCCTTGAAACGTGACGGGAAAATAGCACCCGCGCCAGAACCTTCACCAAAGGTATGCTTGGAGCCATCCCAGTGGAAAAAGCACGATAAGTCCGTACTTCCTCCCGAAAGTACGAAGTTGATGTACTTGCTCTCCCACATGCCCACACCCTTATCAATAGTGTTTTGATTGTTAACACATCCAGCTTTGCGGGCGTCCCGTGAAAACTGGGCGTATTTACCAATACCAAGAGTGGCTAAAATCCCGATGATTACGATAACCACCAGAATCTCAATCAATGTAAAACCTTTTCTATTTAATTTTAAGCCTTTAATCATGCTTAACCTCCATTATAAATTCATAATTTACGGCCATCTTCTGATGGTTTTATGCCGTGGAATCAACATTTATCCACACCTTTGGTCTATCGTGTGGAAGTACCCAGTCCATTACAAGAAGCATGCCAAAAGCACATCACGCATAAACACAGGCCCCAACCCCAATAAGCGCCTGTTTTTCCTTGCAAAACCGAATAAAATGCAAGCTTTGCCTGACATTTTTTTAAATCAAGAATCATAGGAAGCATCGGTAGCAGAGGAATCCGAGGAATTAAGATTAAGGTTTTTTACGACCATTTAAATCGGGATAGGTAAGCCCTTGCGGGCTTTCCCCCCCACACCACCGTACATACGG
>CAZRLV010000017.1:11488-18845 GCA_964600955.1 uncultured bacterium | reverse complement strand
TAAACCAATTAAAAAATTACATTAAACACGAAGATTTAGATGCAATCGCCCTGGCCTCCTAACCTCAAAGTCTTTCCCAATACGTTCCCATGAGTTACCATAGGGGGGCGAAGGCGGTTGAGCATGGCGGATCATAAATTACTGGGTGAAATCCTTTTAGAAAAAGGCTTGATTACGGACGAAGTTCTGGATGAGGCCCTGGAGTCGCAAAAAGCAAGTATGCGCCGCATTGGTGAAGAGCTTGTAGATATGGGGGCCATCACCGAAGGTGACGTAATTGAAGCCCTTTCCGAGCAACTCAATATCCCCATTTACAAATGTGATAGCGCAGATGAATTCCCCGAAGAAATCATCGAAATGATCGGGTTTGGATACCTGACCGAAAACAAAGTACTACCCGTTGAGTTCGATGAAGACGAGAAAGTTCTTACGATTGTCCACCACGACCCCTTAAATATTTTTATTGTGGATGATCTCGAACATCAGACCAGCTTAAAAGTACGCTTTTGTATTGACACCAGTGAGAATATTCAGGACGGTCTGGCGCGAATATCTTCCCTTGATACCACAACAATGACAAGAGTTGAGGCTGAGCTCGAGAGTATGGAGGTCGTGGACCATACCAAGGATGATGCCATTGATCTGGGTACTGCCGAAGGCCCCATCGTGCGCCTGGTCAACCTGATGATCAGTACCGGCATTGAAGAAGGTTGCTCAGATATTCACGTGGAACCCTCCAAAAAACGCCTGCGAATTCGCTATCGAAAGAGTGGTGTTCTGGTTGAAATCATACCCGTGCCCGAAATCATTCATAATTTTCAGCCAGAATTAATTTCGCGCTTAAAGCTGATGTCCAAAATGGATATTTCAGAATCCAGAGTCCCGCAAGACGGGCGCATCAAGGTCTCTGTTGGCGGAGGAAAAACCTTGGATATGCGGGTAAACACCCTGCCGGTTCAAGGGGGTGAAAAGGTCTGTATGCGTATCCTGGACTCCTCAAGTCTCAGTCTTGGACTGGAGCAGATTGGCTTTTCAAAGCACACGATGAACATTTTTAAGCGCAATTGCAAAAAGCCCAATGGCATGATCCTGATGACCGGCCCAACCGGGTCAGGAAAAACAACCACTCTGTACTCTGCTTTGCACTTTATCTCAACCCCCGAGATTAACATCTGTACCGTGGAAGACCCTGTGGAGTACACCATCGCCTCCTATAACCAGACTCAGATCCATCACAGGGTGGGTCTTAGTTTCGGTTTAGCCCTGCGAGCCCTCTTGCGTCAAGATCCAGATGTCATTTTAGTGGGTGAGATGCGAGACCAGGAAACTGCGATTATTGGTGTTGAGGCCGCCATGACCGGTCATTTGGTCTTTTCCACCCTACATACCAATAGTGCTGCGGGAGCCATTGGACGACTTGTGGATATGGGGGTTCCTTCCTATCTTGTGGCCTCGACTCTGCTTTGTATTGTGGCTCAGAGACTCACCCGTACGCTTTGTCCGGCTTGTCGCAAAAAAGTCCCACTGTTTCCAGAGGCTCAAAAATTCTCTGTCAGAGTCAAAGCTAATGTTCAAAATCTTTACGCCCCGGTGGGATGCAGAAGATGCGACAATTCAGGTTATAAGGGACGGGCCGGAATTCACGAAACCCTTGAAAACTCAGGCGTTCTTAGAGACTGTATCAAGGATGGAATGGACGAACATTCCATAGAAGAAGTCGCTCGCAAGCATGGTTTTATCAATCTACGTGAAGATGGATTGATAAAACTAATCCAGGGAAAAATTGACGAAGGCGAATTGAACCGAAACACCAGATAACTATTAAAGGAGATCATTATGCCAGGCGGAGTTCCCATGGAAACCCTCATGTCCTTTTACAACACACTCTCCATCGCGCTCAATGCAGGCGCCCCCCTGATGCAGGCTTTAGCGGCATACCGTGAGCAAAATACGATTCCCAAGTTTGACAAGGTCCTAGAATCCATCGTCACCGATGTCGGTTCAGGAAAACCCTTCTCTGAGGCCCTGGTTAAATTCCCCAAGATTTTCCCCAAAGATTTTTCATCTCTGGTGGTCGCCGGTGAAATGTCCGGGCAACTCGACAAACTACTGGCTGAATATGTGGAATTTGCGGAGGGTCAGCAAAAGCTGAAATCTAAATTCATCTCAGCCTGTATGTATCCAGCGGTTATGGCCACAATCGCAGCCGCGGTAACCATTGGTCTGACGGTGGGCATTTTTCCCAAATTTATGGAGTCCCTAAACCTGAAACCTGAGAATATGCCGGGTGTAACTCTCTTTGTTCAAAATCTTTCCCAATTTATGCTGACTCGCTATATGGAGATCTTTATAGCGATCGGAGGCACTGTGGGGGGAGCCACATACGCGGTCCAAAAAACACCCCAGGGGGCCAAAATCTATGACTTCATTGTCTTCAACACCCCCGTCATTGGAGACTTGGTCAAGAAATACTTCGTCTCACGCTTTGTGCACACCCTCTCTTCCCAGCTAAGAGGTGGGGTACCCGGGCTACAGGCTCTTCAAATCTGTCATCAGTCTGTATCCAATGGACAATTCCAGAAACTCATCATGGATATCATGGAATCCATTAAAGGTGGGGGTACCTATTCCGATGGTTTGAAGGAAAACAAACACATAATTCCCCCTATTGTGATGTTAATGTTCGCCATTGGTGAAGAAACTGGCTCGATGGAGACAGTGCTGGATAAAATCGGCGCTTATTATGACGAGCAGGTGTCTCAGGCTGTTGAAACCCTGATTAGCCTCCTGGAGCCAATCATGATTGTGGTCATGGGAGCCATCGTGACAACCCTGGCCCTATCCATGTTTTTGCCAATGTTTGATATGGGGAAAAACATGGGCTAAATATGAAAATTCGACAAACTCGCTGGCTTCTGTCCCTGGTTCTCATCTTCATCATTCAAGCGGGTCTCCACTCGCAACCCGCAGGAATCAACGGATTGGTGGACAAGCTATTTCAGATACTTGAAGCCAGGCATCGAGAAATACTATCCATTGAAGAGAACATCACTCATAACCGCTCGGACCTCGAAAAAGAATCGCTCTTACATATCCTCAGACAAAAGCTCCAAGCTTTTCGCAGAAAAGACCATCAGGTCTATGGAGTCCTGGAGCAAATCAAGGATTCCCAAGATCAGGATAAAGCCCTACTCTACGAACAGTCCATGCATCGCCTGGGTGAATTTCGATCTAATATCGATCAAATCCAGGAACTTTATTTCAAAGCGGAAATCACACCGGCCCCTGAAATTCAGGTCAAATCCGGGGGGTCGGACTTCCAGGCTTTTCTAAATACATGGGAAAGCAAAACCCCAGTGCAAAACTACGAAAAAAAGACCACGCATGCGCGTATCCCCAGTGCCCAGAAAAAATACTACGAACATGTGCGTGAGCAAGATCGTAAAATTCGACAAAAAGCAGGCTCTTACGAGGGGTTTTTGTCACGCTTAAGCCCTGAGCTTGAAAAAAATACCAAGACCTTGCCTTCTCAAGATATGCCGGCCCTGGACAAATACCACCAACGACTTAAAAAAGAGTCGCGCTCCATGGTTCGAATTCGAGCCAATGACAAAAGCTTTGCCCATTTCTATCAAAGTCTTGAGGAAGGATATCGCGAGGACCCACCAGCAGTCAGCAGCCAAAAATCTACTCTTAAAAAAACGGGTTCGCCCTTTCATGTTCCAGGAAATCACTACGCCAACCTGGACACCCCCGGCCCCGAAAAACATCCTCTTGATCTGCTGATTCAAGACCTTGATACCCTGCGCGAAAACCAGCAGGGTATTGAGCCCCAGAAACGAAAAACCATAACCGAGCGTAGTTTTAATAAATTCTATGATCAGCTTGAACTTTCCAAATCGCAAAAGGAAGCCCGGCTCAATAAAGCCTCGGGCTCGCGCTCCATGCGCGAGGAAATGGACCGCTTTAAAACTCAGTCCCGCAGGGCTTCGACCCGTGAGGGTAGGCAAAGTTTCTCCGACCTGCAAAAAGCCCTGAGCAGCCCCAAAACCCAGGTCAGCAAAATTCAAGAAAAACAAAACGTCCATGTAGCACCTCAGTCCAAGCAAGGATTCGAAGATTTTTTAAGCGCGATCCCTCCTGCCCTGGCACAGGCAGGAACCGTTCCCAATATCTCACCCATTAAGGGTGCCACACCCGGCCCATCAAATTGGATCGGGTCTGAAACTCAGGAATCTGCCACTGCGCGCCCCTCCCATGATCGTTTTAGATCCATTTTAAACAGCCTAAAAAAAGAAAACCGCATTGCCATGGTTGAATCTGAGTTTGTAGACCCCGATGAGAAGCGCTTTGAGCAAGACCTGCAGTCCATCTTTCCTGAAAGACGCATCACCTCACGCAAGCCTAAAACCATGATTATTAAAAGTGCCGGACCCCAGTTCAGTAACTTCCCAGAAACCTCACTCAGTAGTAAAACCAAGACCCCTCTGCCGCTTCTTGGAACGCGTGAGAGCACCGTACCCATCTTAAGCCGGGCCGAACCGCTTACCTCAAGTCCCTCCTTACCAGACTCCAAGCCACCGGCAACAAAGCCGCGACCTTTAGCCGCATCATCCACCGTGGCAAAAGCAAAAACCCCAACTGGAAAAACTCAAAAAAAGCCTGGAACAAAAGGTTCAGCACCCGCAGTTAGTATTCAGGCCACCGCAGCCACTACCGAGGCACATGTGACTTTTGAAGGTGACGTTCCTCAGCCGTCGCAACGAGCTGCCATGCAAGCCGAAGCCAGACTGCTGCGCAGGGGAGCCACCTTGATTCCGGTTCAAATCGAGGCCCGGGACATCAAAGACCGACTGTATCCTGATCTGCCCATCACTTTTGAGGTGGAGTTAAAACCCAAGAACTTCCTTGCAGGGCATATTCTGGATAGTTCCCAGGATGCCCCTTGGAAAAAAACAGTGCAGACAAACTCCACCGGAAAGGCTAAAATCCATCTGTTGCTAAACCTCAAGGAACGTGAGGTCAATATCTCCAGAAAGATTTTAACCACGAAAGAGAGCACCGTTTGCAAAATTCTCTTAACTCCTCGAATTTAAGACCATTTTTTCTCGCCCTTCTAACACTGGCCTTGATGACCCGCCTCCAGGCCGGTCCCATGGATTCGGTACTGAAGTCCATTGATAGTTTTCATGCAAAACACATCGATCTATCTCTGATTTCAGCTCAGGAAAGAGAGTCCCTGGCCCTTCTTTACCAGAAGCTTGGAAACTTCTATGCTCAGTCCGATGAGCATATAGCTTCCATAACGGCTTTAAGAAAGGCCCGCTCCCTTGTCCCCACCCTGCCCTCCCTGGATTTGAGAATTGGAATCGTTTATGCTGATTTGGGACGACTACAAAGCGCTCGAAAATTCCTTCTTGGGTTTTACCAGGCTGAACCCGAATCCACCCAGGCCTTTGAATGCGAGCAAAAACTGTTTTCCGTCCTTGTGCAACTGGGTGAAAAAAGTGCCAAAATTTCGCTTTGGGATAAGGCGATCCGCTTCTTTCATGAGGCCATGGAGTTCTCATCGAGCGCGCGACATACTCTTGATCTCGTCGATCGAATCCAAAGCACCTATTTCAAACAAGGAACCTTCCATTATTCGCAAAAGCACTATCTAGAGGCCGCACGCAATTTCCTCAAGGCCCTCTCCAAGAACACACGTGAAAGTCTGCGAGCAAAAATTGAGCGTATTGCCGGGCACCTGTTTTTAAACACCGGGAAACATTTTGAGGAAATCGGCCGGCTAGATGAAGCCAGACCCTATTATGAAGCGGTCGAGATACATTTCCACTCCGACAAAGTCGTTGGATACGCTCGTCAAAGGCTACGCAGCATGGAGGAATCCGTAAGTGAAAGCCAAGCAAAGGTTCCAGAATGGCTGGGCTCTGAAGAACCGCTGGAATGAGGGCTCTCTCAGGTCTTGCGGACCTTTTCAATGAGCTTGCGAATTCCCAGATAATAATAACGACGGGTGAAGCGGTTTGAAAACTTGCGGTATTTGATCAGCTTGCGGTAATTCTGGATCAAACGGACCTTGATGTATTGCAGCATTTTTCGTTTTCTTTGCGGCGTCCATCCTTTTTGTTCCAATTTTCTTAAGAATTTTAAACCCGAATAAATCATGACTTTAACATAGGCTTGAGAGCCCAGTTTCACCTTTTTGCGTCGCTTTTTTTTGCGTTTTATTTTCTTTTCAATCTTTGCGCCAAGCTGTTTGGATGCGACTTCCTTCTGAATCCCTGATACCTCCAAAATCTGTTGTATCAGATCTTCGCAACGCTTTCGTACTACCGAATCGGGGTTACTTTGTTCCACGGCGATACGCAGGGTAGCCAGCGCCCCCTTGAAGCGATTCACTTCAGCCAGCAACATTCCTAAAAAAAGGCGTTTTTTGGGGTCTTTTGGATCGAGTTCGATGGACTTGGTAAAAATCTCGATCCCCTCAATAAAGTCGCCTTTATCTGCATGAATCTTACCCAGCTGAAACCAGGCCGCGCTGTCTTCAGGGCTCTTATCAAGATATTGGTTTAAGATATCGGCTGCTTTTTCGTATTCCTGATGGTCAACATATCCTCGCGCCAAATCCGTGTGATAGCGCAAGTCTTTGGGGCGTAGGCGCAGGATCTGCTCAAAATAGGGAACCGCCACCCCGTATCTTCGCGCACCGCGATAGGCCATCAGTAGTTTTTCAAGGACCGGGAGTCTCGTCTTCTCAAGCCGCAGACTTTTCTTTAATGCCTTAATGGCCTGATCGAAGCTCTCCAGGGCCACATAGAGTCCGGATTCACGCTTTTCCTCCTCGGCGATCTCAAGATGTGCCGCGCCCAAAAGTTCAAACAAAGACGGTTCTTTAGGATGATGATCCAGTGCCTGCTTGAGAACCTTTAAGCCACGCTCACGTTGTTTTTGAGCCAGAAGTAGATTGGCTAATTCAAACCAGGCTCTTTTGTTGGCGACAGATTCCTTAATTTCTTTTAGAAATAAAGCCTCTGCCTCCTTTTTGTTTCCAGCCCTGAGCTCAATCAAACCCAGGTAGTAGTAAACCTCACGGATATGTGGGTTAAGAAGGCGCGATTTGAGAAAATACTCCCGCGCCAAATCCAAATGACTTTGGCGATATAAAACAATCCCAATGGTTTTATGCAGTTCAGGTGCTCTGGGCTTAAGGGCCATAGCCGCCTTCAAATACTCTTGTGCCCGCTCAGGCTCATTTTGCTCAAGAAATAGTTTGCCAAGACGATAAGTCGCCTCATAAGAAGATTTATCGAGCTGATATGCTTTTTTAAACGATGAAATCGCGTCCTGGTTTTGC
>CAZRLV010000017.1:3497-11469 GCA_964600955.1 uncultured bacterium | reverse complement strand
ACAAGGCCCCAAGAGCCAGGTAGAACCTAAGATCTTCTTTGAGTGCCAGTGCACGTAAATAATATTTTGAGGCGGTGTTATAAATCCCCTTCATGGAATAAAGAAGACCCAGTTCATACATAACATCATGGTCCTGGCGCTGAAGTTTCGCGGCTCTTGAAAACTGCCGAATGGCCTCCGAGATCTTCCCCTCCTCTTTATAGACTGTGCCCAGTTCCTTGTTCGCGGCAAATAAATTGGGCTGAGAGCGCAAAATTCTTTCATAGAGAAGCCGGGCCTCTCGAAAACTCTTTTTCTTGGTGAGTAGCCGTGCCAGATTCAGAAGGACGGAATGATTCCCAGGCGCCAGTCGAGCTGCTTGCTCATACTGTTTTGCCGCAAGATCTAATAGGTTTTGACGCGCGTATACAACCCCAAGATTAATGATGGAGTCCACATCATTGGGTCTGAGCTTCAAAACTTTGTTAAAATGGGTGACCGCTTCGGGATAGCGTTCCTGATTCAAATAGACAACACCCAGTGAATATTGTGCATCATGGTGATCGGGCCGAATTTCCAAAACCTTGAACAGTAAACGCTCGGCACGGTCATACTTCTCTTGCTCAATATACTTTACGGATTTGAGGTAGAAGGACTCCGGATTTTGAAAGCAGCCCTGAAAGAAGACCACCAGAATCAGTCCGATGACTCCTTTGATTACAAACCGATCCCCAAAACCCATGAATATTACCGCAAAGTCAGGAATCTGAAACCTCTGCCTCGTGCCCTTCCAGCAGAGTGCGCATTTCTTCAAGCTTCTTGGATTGCTCGGAGGACAAATCCATTTGACTCAGTTGATCCACTTGTTCCCGTAGCGAATCAAGATGACCACAAAAGGCATCCCCCAGTCCATTGAGTGCCTCGGCAAGCTCTAAAAACTCATCTCTTGTCCTAAAGGCGGTTCGTAAGCCCCAGTTCCCAGATGCCATGGCCAGCATGTTTTGCTCCAGGCGATAGACAGGGCCGGCAATGTGATGAGTGAGGCGCAAAGTTAAAAACGCCAGAATCAAAATGGCAATTAACTCGGCTAGTAAAACCTTGGGAAAAAGATACTGGAATAGGTGTTCCTTCATCACAGCAACTTGCGAAGGGTCCAGACTGGCGGTGGTATCTGCCAGGAACTCGCCTTCGATGGTGGCGGTAATGAGCCCAAAGGCGATGCCACCCGCGATATTTACAGCAATAATTACCACCAAAATGATAATCATCATCATTTTTTTCTGAAATCCAGGCTTAATCCAAAACTGTTTTCGAGCTTGAGCATCCGTTTCTACAGGGGTCATGATTCCTCACTTGTTAGGCATGGGTCAGGACTCTGAATATATCAGTTTTAACCACGAAAAAATAGGAAGAAGGAATCAAAGGGAGCAGAGGAATCAAAGGAAGTTGAAGAGGAGAGGAATTCAGAGTAAGAGGGGGATCCATTCAGATGGTCGTAATAATTCTTCATTCTGAATTCTGGCTTCTGACTCCTGAATTCTTGACTTCAATATTGGTCATGGCTGACCCTGGGGACAGAGGTCATTCACGGAGCAATCCTTGCAGCGGGGTCGTCTCGCTATGCAGGTTTTTCTGCCGTGAAGAATTAGCAGATGTGAGAAGGTTCCCCAATCTTCGCGGGGAATCAGAGCCATGAGATCCGGTTCAATTTTTTCTGGACTTTGATGGCGTGTCAACCCCAGGAGTCCCGAGATCCTGCGCACATGGGTATCTACCACCACCCCTTCATTAATCCCAAAAATATTGGACAAAACCACATTCGCAGTTTTGCGGCCTACCCCGGCCAGGGTGATTAAGTCGTCCATGGAGCCTGGGACCTGGCCGCCATGATTCTTTTCCAGAGTTTGACAGCACAGCTGAATATTGCGAGCCTTTGAACGAAAAAGTCCTATGGTGCGAATCGCCTCTTCAAGATCATCAAGGGAGGCTTCTGCATAGTCCCGTGCCCTTGGATAGGACGCAAAAAGATCGGGCGTCACCGCGTTGACCTTTTTATCCGTACATTGAGCCGACAAGATAGTAGCAATTAGAAGTTCCAGAGGATTTTTGTGAATCAGCGCACAGGCCGCATCTGGAAGCTCTAGATATAAACGAGCATAAACAGACCGCGCCCGCAAAACCCTGGCTTTCTGAGATTCTCTACCCACCCCCCAATCTTAACACCCAGGTTTCTCTTTCGCGTTTTTCGTACCTTTTCATGCTTTTCGTGGTTAAACTCTTACGCTTTTTTCCCTTTGGGTCTTGTCATTTGGAAATTCGGCTTTATACTGGAACGTTACTCTGTGTCGGGTGCATCTGTTTTAAAAACTATTCCCGGCAATCTTGATTATTAGAAGGGGAAAAAAATGCTACGTCTTGGAATCATCTTCTCAGCTTTATTCGCACTGGGTTCGAGCGCCTTCGCTCACGGTCCGCTTCTCGACGATAAAATGGTCGTCGGATTGGACTTTTTGCATGATCAGCATGCTGATTTGGTGGCCAAACATGGAAGGCTGCCTAAACCCGCCCGTAAAATGAAACCCAAGGGAATCTCCATTGGTGACACCCAGACTTTTTGGACCATCAATGTCTCTACCAATCAACCCGAGCAAACTGAAGCGACCCTGCGCATCATTGGAAAGCATTGCTATATTTACTTGGAGCTTGAGAGTGAGCAGCATGTCAGCCAGGAAACCCTCGAAAAACTAACCCAGCGCTTTGATGAGAAGATCTACCCCACAAACCATCGCTTTTTTGGGTCTGAGAATAAGCCTGGCATTGACTACGATGATCGTGTAACCCTGCTCTTTTTGGATATCCAGGACGGATGGGAACCCGGCAAGGGCTATGTCGGAGGATATTTCTCTCCCATGGACGGCGTTAGCTCAAGCCTCTGGGATTATTCCAATGAGCGTGAGATGGTCTACCTCGATGTTTACCCGGCAGACGCCACCCGCAAAGACTATCTGGGCATTTTGGCCCATGAGTTCCAACACATGATCCATTCGGCCCAAGACAATCGCGAGGAGCTCTGGCTCAATGAAGGCATGTCCCAGGTAGCGTTTTATGCCAATGATTTTGGACACGCCCCGCAGATTCTTTCTTTCATCAAAGGCGCGGATACACAAATTGATGAGTTTAATAATGGCATTGATGATTACGGTGCTGTCTATTTGTTCTTTTATTACCTGGCGACCAAACATCTTGGCTCTCTCGATAACGCCGCTGAAGTTCTGCGCGAGATTGTAGCCTCCAAGGAAAAGGGCCTGGCATCCATTGACACCATTCTTGCAAGACATAATATTGAAGCCCGCACGGATGAGATTGTCCGAGACTGGCTCATTGCGAATTTTGTCAATGATCCCAAATTGGGTGATGGGCGCTATGGTTATGACACCACTCTTCCCATGAAGGTTCAGCCCACACATGTTTTTAACTTTACAAATCTACCTTCTGAGCCCCTGGAAGAAACCGTAAACTTGCGCGCGGCTGATTTCATCGTTTTAACCGACAAAATCAACTCCCTGCCCATGAATGCCACCTTAATTGATAAAGTCCGAATTTTTTCGGAGTTTGAAGGCACGATCCACTGGAATATCAACGAAGGAATTCTTCCCCCAGAAGCCTTCATCCCATCCCAGTCTGAGATTGACGGAGACCATGTGAAAATGCCCACCCAAACGGATGAGCAAGGACGCCATTTCGTCGAGATTGGACCTTTTAGGGGTGGGGGCTTGAGAGTCACCAAAGTAAACTACACTACGCGCTCCAATGAAACTGAAACTGCGGGTTCCATTCCCATTTACTCTTTTCAGACCTATGCATCCAAAGAGCCGGGTCCCGTGACCTTTCGCTTCGATGGCCAAAACAAAACCTGGATTAGCAAAGAGAAGAAGTTCAGCTTACGTAAGTTCGTGGAATACAAAGACGGTAGAAAAGAACTCACCAAGATTGAGCTGGATAAGAAAAATGACGCTACGTGGACCGACGACCTCTCCAATGTCAAACAATACACCTTAATTCCGGTTTCGGTTCTGGGTAAAAAGCCCCTGGAATATAAGCTGAGTTTTGAGTCTGGCACCTCAGAGAGTCATGCTTCCCTTTTGGACGAATGGATGACCGATGAAAATCGCTTCCTGGGTAAACTTATGAGTTACCCAAAACTCCTTGAGAGCTTTAAAAAAGATTGGGACCGGCTTCCACGAAGAATGCAAAAAGCTCTGGGTGAGGACTTTCGCCAATTCCTAAGAACCTACCAATTCCTACTTCTGGACCCTGCTCATAACCGCGACCTGAATCAACCCATGCTCAAAGGACAGACCACTCCTAGGGCGGATGATCAAGACGATTCTCATGACAATCTGGACTTCCTGATTAAGAAAGCACGCGAAGGGGCTCACTCCCTCTCGCATTTGCAAATTGATCCCAAGATGATTGAAGGACAAATCCTGAAAATGTGGAAGCTTCTTGAAATTGCCCGCGGCTTCCCGCACCTCCCCCTACCGGATGGACTGGGCATCGTCGATTATAACGTAGCTCCTCTGGAGGCCATGTTTCAGGACTGGAGCCTCAACGGAGGCGAACAGCATAAAGAGATTTTAAAACGATTGGCCGTGGCTGAGAGCGCTATTCTTAGCAGCTACAACGAGGGACTGACCATGGCCGACGATGTCGGTCTTGTGGTTCTCGATCTGGTTAGTTTCTTTATGACGGCGCGCAATGCCACCTCCCTACTGCTAAAGCCCTTGATTGAAAAGGGTGGGTTTACAGGACGTCTGGCCAAAAAAATCAGTCTAAGAATCCAGGCTAAGCTACTCTATATCCTAAACAAAGTTGCCGTGATGGCTTCTGTTAAACTGCCTGCGCCCTATAATACGGCAGTTCCCATCGTGTTTAGCGTGGCCAGTTTTGCCTACCGTAAATGGAGGGATGTTCCCTGGGAAAGTGATCAGCAGGACTGGAAAAAGGAATTTGCCTTTAAAACCCTGGCCAAATACACCCTGATGTCACTACCAAGAGTTGGAATCGTGCATAAGGGAAACCCCAATATTTCCTACCTGGCCGATAAAGCCGCCGAGATGAAAACCACCTACACTCTTGACGATGCTCAGGAGAATGTACGCGACAAGCTCTATGACATCTTCACCGAAATCAACACAACCCATGCCAAAACCGAGAAGAAGCGTGAATACGCAAAAATGGCCAAAAAAATTGCCGAGATTTCAGCATTGACGGGCACATTGGACCCCTCCAGCCTCTCCAAGGTTGTGGCCGTGGTAGCTACGGTGGCCGGCGCAGGTTTATTGACTCACTCCATCTATTCTTCTTCCAGAGTTCTTTACTCGATTCCAGGTCGTGTTCCTGGCGCCATTGATGCTGCATTTACACCCTTTGCAGATGAGGAGGAAGACAAGGGTGCCAAAGCCAGGGCTGCAAGCTTCAACCTCAAACCTCAGCAAGTTGCTCTGCTGGAGGAGCGACTGCCTCTGGCCATGAACCACATGATTGAAACTCTGGCTGCCCTCTCTTCAGATGCTTCTTTGCAAAACCTGGACACCTTCCTTATGGCCGACCAGAAGTACAGCAAGTCTCTCAAGGAGGCTGAGATGCTTCTGCTAGGCGCAAGTGAAAACCCAGAGTCCACCATCCTGGATCTCACCGGCAACGACCTTCTAAGATCTCAGGTACAAGTGGAGGCTCTTTTGGGCAACACTGAGCAGGTCAATGTCCTGACACGTGAAATCAAAAAGCGTGAAGCTGAGGTTTTGGTGAAGATTCATTCCAACCTAAAAAGCCGCAGAACTCTTCCCGTAGTGTCCGTGAGCAAGCACTCCGTTCACTGGTCAGGAAACGAATTCACATTGCGTATGCAGGTTGAAGCTACCGCAAAGTTTCCAGACCTGACCCTGAGTGTCTACACCGGGCCCGAGGTCAATTTGAAGCAAGACAAGTTTACAGTTACAACGCAATCTGGCTCCATTATTTTACGAGGTCAAAAGCCTGATCGATCCAAGCCTGCCACCTTGCACTTTATCCTTGAAACGCCAGCAGGGGTTAAGGCCTACCCTGGTATCGAAGAACTTTGATCCGTTAAGCTTAAGCGATGGCAGAAGAACATAGAGAGCATAAACTCCTGGGTCAGATCCTGATTGAAAAGGAATTGATCAGCGAGAGCCATCTGGAGGATGCCCTTGACCTTCAGGAGATTTCGCTCCTTAGAATCGGTGAACAGCTCATTAAAATGGGTTTGGTCAACGAGACTGATGTGACCATGGCCCTCTCGGAACAACTGGATGTTCCTATCCTGAAACTCGATGAGGTTGAGGATTTGCCTTTTGATCTGGTCGAGGAACTGGGCTTCAAATTTTGCAAGGACAATAAAGTTATTCCCGTCCTGGAGGACAAGGAAAACCAGACGATCCATATCGTGCATGATGATCCGCTCAACATCTTCATTATCGATGATGTGGAGCAAAAAACGGGACAGAGCGTCAAATTCTTCATTGACAGTCCTTCTGCTGTGGAACGAGCCATTGCAAGGCTGCGCTCCATGGACTCAAACGAGTTGGAACAAGTTCTTGGTGAGATGGAGAACCTTGAGTTCAGTAAGAAACTGGATGATGAGGGCGTAGATCTTGGAGAAGCTGAGGGTCCTATTGTAACGCTAGTGAACAAAATTATTGCCACCGGAATCTCTGAGGGCTGCACAGATATTCATGTCGAACCCTCTAAAAAGAAACTTCGAATTCGCTATCGCCGTTCCGGGGTTCTCTGTGATCTGATTCAAATTCCCGACATTATTCACAAATTTCAACCCCAACTCATCTCACGGCTCAAGCTGATGTCAGACATGGATATTTCCGAGAGAAGACTCCCTCAAGACGGTAGGATTCGAGTCATGCTGACCCGCGGTAAAAGCCTTGATATCCGTGTTAACTGCCTACCCGTGCAGGGCGGTGAGAAGGTGTCCATGCGTATCCTGGACGCTAGCGCCGCCAATATGACTCTCGAAGAAGTTGGCTTTTCACGCCACACCATGCAAATTTTTGAGCGCAACACTAAAAAGCCCAATGGAATGATGATGGTAGCCGGACCCACCGGGTCCGGCAAAACCACCACCCTCTACGCCTGCCTGAACTACATCAATACCGCCGAAGTCAATATTTGTACGACTGAAGATCCTGTTGAGTATAGTATTCAGGATTATAATCAGGTTCAGGTACGTGTTCAGGCTGGTTTGACTTTTCCTTCGGCCTTGCGTGCCCTCCTTCGTCAGGACCCCGATATTATTCTCGTAGGTGAGATGCGTGATTCTGAGACTGCGGAGATCGGCGTAGAGGCTGCCATGACCGGACACCTTGTTTTTTCTACCATGCATACCAATAGTGCCGCTGGGGTTGTGGGACGACTAACCCAGATGGGGGTTCCCGGATATCTCGTGGCTTCCACGCTTTTAACGGCAACGGCTCAAAACCTCGTACGCGTGCTGTGCAAGTCCTGCCGCAACCGGGTTCCGCTCTCCAAGGAAGCCCTGGCGTTTGCTCAGAAAATCAAAGCAGATATCAAGTATATGTATGAAGAAGTTGGATGCAGAAGATGTTCACATACCGGATACTCAGGACGTATGGGAGTCCATGAAACCATGGAAAACAATGTTGCGTTGCGTCAATGTATCTCTCAGGGCTTAGACGAACACTCTATCGAAGAAATCATGACTAAAAAAGGCTTTCTTAACCTCAGAAAAGATGGACTACTCAAGCTTTTGCAGGGGTTCACCAGCGAGAACGAAGTCAACCGCGTCTGTCGCTAGACGATCTCAAGATTGGCCCGTGGCAAAGTCCAAGGAGTCCCGTCTGAGAGGCGAATTACAGCCACGCGCACTTTGGCGCCCGAGGGAATCTCACGGGCTTCATGGGGAAGTTCTATAATTTCGCCCAGTTCACCAAAATGCGGG
>CAZRLV010000017.1:0-3487 GCA_964600955.1 uncultured bacterium | reverse complement strand
ACCATAGCCCCCATCTCGATAATCTTGCCCTCATCCTGCGAAGCTGCTTTTGAACGTGCCCTAACAGGATCTACCGGGATAATCACCTCGGGACGAATGACTCCCGCTCGAATCTGAGTTGCTCCGTTTATAGACGCCTTTCTACCCTCATGAGAGGCTAGGAGATCAAAGGTCTTTTGCGCCATCTCAATTTCCCCGAATCCTTCGGTGGTGACAAGGGTCGGGCCTGCTTCATTGCCGGTAATGGCAACCCCCAAATCATAGCCCAGAATTTTCTTGAGGTCGTGATCATTCAGACCTCCGCCAATAATGCCCAAAACCCCCAGGTCACGAGCTTTTTCTATGGCTTCATGGGTCATAAGAGAACCGGCAATAATAATTTTGCCCGCATGTTCGCTGGTAATATGCTCAGGAACCAAAACCGTGGAGCGATTCTCAACCGCCAGAGCAAGCTCCCCGACTTTTTCAGAGCCTACGCCAAAAATCCCCTGGACTAAGGCAGCGTGAGTCTCGATGGTAACTCCCTCATTCTCCTCGACCTCAATCACCTTTCCGTGAACATAGGCATTGACCTCGACCGGAATGGGAGCCTCCCGTAAAATGATTTGACCCGAAACACCCGAAACGGAGTCCAAGGTCCCGTTGATCGGAGAAATCAGAGGGGTTTTCACCCAGCCAAAAAATGAAAGGGCCAGAGCCAGACATTCGTCTTCGGCCACCCGATCACCCTCTTGTTTTAACATACATTCCGGCAGTTCTCCGGGATTAACCCCTAAACGCACCGAAGCATTGAGGGGTACCGGTTTTCCCGGAAGTTCCGTAGACGCCACAATGGTTTCCTGAGAAACGGTTTCTCCTACCTTGACATGGACTTGCCCCTTCAGGGGAAGCCGTCTTTGACGTGTCAAAATTGAGTGTTTGCTAACCTCAAGACTTGGAACATAGGCACGGGCCAAAACGATCTCCTACTCGGTAAAACTGGGATAGGCTCCCAGATGACGATACCATTCCTTCAACTGTAATATACGCTCATGCGGCTCGGTAGATATTTCAAGCGGGCGGCCACGAGTATCAAAGATCAAACCCACAACCCCGCCGGTGACTTCTTCGACGATCTCTTTTCCTTTTCCGGCCCCCAGATCAAATTCCCCTGAAGGCTTGGCCGTGACAATAGCTTTCTCGCCCGGCTCAAGTGGCAGACAGAGTAATTGGCCAAAGCCCATTTTGAATTCTTCTTCCTGGCCATTTTGATAATCAATGTGAACCCTCAATACGGCGGCCTTGGACTGCCGAGTGGTCCCGCAAGGGGCGATGCTGGTCCCAAGATGAATCAGACAATCCTTTTCAAACACTTCTTTGGCCGCCTGAGGATGAACCTCCGAGAGCACACCGAGTTGAGGCATCATAAAGATAGAGTCCACTGCCAGACGAGTCACGCCCTCGGGCTGGAAAGCATCTAGAAGCATAAGCGCTGACTGATTACGTAAAGGGGCATGAGATAAAACCCCGCCCGAACCAATGACCAGCCCACAGTCCATCATATTGACCAGGGTTTCACCGGACTCTGCCTGAGAGAAAATATCTCCGATGGAGCGCTGTTTTTGCAGGCCTTTCAAGCCCACCGCCAAAGATTTATGCTGCTCGAAAGAAAGGCGCAACGCCTCTCTGGCCACAGCCTGCTCAAAAATCAAATCTTCCAGGCTATGGGGAATCGAGGTGGGACGGATCATCTTATTTTTAACCTGATTTCTCAGGGCGGCCTCTTCAAGATCGAAAGGCACCCAGCGCAAAATATTTTGCAAGCCTGCCTCGGCCAGCACATTGGAAAAAGAATAGCTCATGCCCAGGTTGGCCGAAACGGAGCGATTGAAGATGTCCTCACCCGTATCGTAATTCTTAAAGACTGAAAAAACATCCGTGGTGGCCCCGCCGATATCCACCCCCACGACCTTGATATGCTCAAGATGGGCCACGGTCTGAATGATCTTACCCACCGCCCCTGGAGTGGGCATGATGTCCACATCAGTTAGCTTCATGAGGTTTGGATAACCTGGAGCATGCGACATAACATGCTCAAGAAACTGAGCTTGAATTCTCTGCCGAGCTGGATCAAGATTTTCTTTTTCAAGGCTGGGACGCAGATTTTCACAGATATCAAGCTCAACCTTCTGCCCCAGAATTTTTTCAACCTCATCGCGTGCTTCGATATTACCGGCGAAAATTACAGGAAGCTGGTAACTCAGCCCCAGACGGGGGCTTGGATTGGAGGCACCCACGATTTCGGTAATGGCCAAAACATGCTTGACCGTCCCACCGTCAACGCCACCGGAAAGCAGCATCATATCCGGGCGTAGATGGCGAATAGTTTCAATCTTTTCATGCGCCAGCATCCCATCATTTACCGCCAGGGTTTCCATGACAATGGCTCCTGCACCTAAAGCCGCCCTGGCAGCCGATTCACCGGTCATTTCAAGCACGACTCCGCTGACAATCATTTGCAGACCGCCTCCGGCTGAAGAGGTGGAAACATAAAGATCCACACCCGTTTTTTTTGAACGCGCCTTTAGAATCTGGCCCTGCTCATCGAGCATGCGAATTCCAGATAATTCCTCCAGCTCATGGATGGCATTGCGCACCCCGTGGGTCACATCCTCAACCGGGGCCTCAACCGTAGTAGGAGCCTCACCGCGATAGACCTGGCGATAAACACCATCCTCTTTTTCAATGAGAATCGCCTTGGTGGTGGTGCTGCCACAATCCGTAGCCAGAATCCTCTCAATCTTATCTGGTTCCATAACCGTCATAGTTTTCTCAGGAACTAACTTCCTCAAGTAATTGAATAAACGCTTCTACATTGTTTCGATCTTCGAGAAGTTCTGTGACTCGATTGTACTGGGGTAGGTCAAACATCAAACGCAATAACGGCCCCAAGGTCAGCAGAAAAGACGAGGCTAAAAAGGCCAAAGGCTTATGCATTTCCAGAAAGAAAATAAGGGGTGCCGTCATTCCCCGTCGCTCTACCTCTTGAGCCAGTACCTTGAGCATTTCTGTATCTTTCTCAGTGAGTGTCATTAACTACTAGCCCCCCACCAGACGGGTTAAGGCAGCCCCACAGTCTTCAATCAAAAAGGTCATCCTGCCAATGAGTAGGGATACGCGAGCCATGATGGTATAACCAAAGGAAGAACCGAAACAGATCATCAGAAAATAGATTCCTACCTTGGCCGAAAAGCCTACAAAGCCGCGATGTTCTGTGGAGAAGAAAAAGTAGACCAAAATGGTCAAAACCCCGATGGCTATAATAATGCTATCGATCAGCTGGTCCTTGTTGGGGGTATAGGGTTGGCTTAGCTCCGCTTTATAGAATTCTTTCCAGGCTGACTTTCGCTTTGAATAACTGTTTCCCATAGACGCCCAAAGCTCGGGCCCGATACCTCTTGCTTGAGCAGTGGACGCTGCTGGGACCAAGTTGCACACCAGTCGTCGG
>CAZRLV010000016.1:0-19049 GCA_964600955.1 uncultured bacterium | reverse complement strand
TGAAGAGATCAATCGCCAACTCACCGGTCGCATAGCCACCTGGAATTACGCTCCTACAGAAAAAGCACGCGACAATCTGCTGGATGAAAATATCAAAGAAGAAAACATCCTAATCACCGGCAATACCGTAATCGATGCCCTTGTTTTCGTCAGTAGGCGCCTTGACACCGAGGAGCGCCTGCGAAAATCGGCTCTCGAGCGCCTCTGTGATCTCCTCCCTCTGAGAGCACTCAACTCTGGACACCTTATTTTGGTCACCGGTCATCGCCGTGAGAATTTTGGACCCGGATTTGAGAGGTTTTGCGCGGCTTTGAAAAACATCGCTCAAGCCGATCCAAACCGCGCGATCATTTACCCAGTTCACCTCAACCCCAATGTCCAATCCGTGGTGCGATCGACACTCTCAGAGAGTTCTAATATCTATCTCTGTGACCCTTTGCAATACCTTGAATTCATTTACTTAATGAAAAAAGCGCGCCTGATCATCACCGATAGCGGGGGTATTCAGGAGGAAGCCCCTGCCCTGGGTGTGCCGGTTCTGGTCACACGCGACACCACAGAACGCCCTGAGGCCATTGAGGCTGGCACGGCTCGACTCGTGGGTACAAACACAGAGAGAATTACTGAAGAGGCCCATAAAATTATATCTTGCGAGGATGAATGGACAAAAATGGCCCGAGCTACCAATCCTTTTGGAGATGGGTTGGCTGGCGAACGTATTGCCGCTCACGTGAAAGCTTTCCTGGCGAAAACTCCATAGAAGAACCGTCGTACCCGACTTGACCATCCTGGTATACTGGCGCGCTTTGCCGATTTTATTTTGCTTTGCTTTGGAGAAGACTGCCATGAGACGATTTTTCAGCCGATTCAGATTGCTTCAGACCCTTTTACCCATCATTTGGATTTGTGGGGGTGCTACCTCCCTTTATTCAGAAAGCCCAGATCCTCTATCGGTTCCTGAAGGACTTTCCACTCTACGCCTCGGAAATGGTCTTGAAGTGCTTTTGATTGAGAACCCCTCACTCCCCATGGTGGGGCTAAATCTTCTGGTAAAAACAGGATCGGCTCAGGAAAAGCTGGCCAATAACGGTGCGAGTCATATGCTGGAGCATCTTCTTTTTAATGGGACAGAAAAACGAACTCAAAAACAGCTCTATGATGATGTAGATCGCATCGGAGGCTATAACAACGCAAATACGGGCGAAACTTACACAAATTTTATGCTAGTCGCCCCCTTCGAGCATCTTGAAAAAGCCATGGAGATTCAGTCGGATATGGTCTTTCACTCCACTATTCCTGAAAATAAATTTGCCAAGGAAAAGGGAATTGTCCTTGAAGAAATTGGAAAATCACTGGCCAACTCTCAAGAAGAGATCCGTAGAAACTTACGCTCCATCTTATATCAGGGAACAGCCTTTTCCCTGCCCACCCTGGGTACCTCGGCCACGGTAAAAGCTCTCAAACGAGATGAAATTCAGAGCTATTACAAAAAGCATTATATTCCCAATAATATGCTCCTAAGTGTGATCGGAAATTTCAATACCCGTCAATGTTTAAAACTGATTCGCAAATTTTATGGGCAAGCCCGCCCGGGCCATGATGAAAAATCCGCTAAATCCATTCTTAAACCTGTCCTTGACTCCATTGCAGAGAATCGATCTGACATCATGCACCGCTCCTATCAGGGTAAACAGCGAATCATCAATCTGACCTATAAGCTGCCTCCATTTTCCGTTCAGGAAAGCCGTGCTTTACTCGCCCAAATTCTGGATCAAAAAAAATCGGTTTTGCGAGAGGCTCTTGAAAACGCCGGATTTGAAAATGGAAAACTCTTAAACCTTGAGCTTTGGACAAGCCCGCTTCAGAGCTTCATCACCGTTCGTATTCCATCCGGTAAGCAAGACGTGCAACTACTGAAGGTTTTGAAAAAAGAGCTGCGCAATCTTGACTTCAGCCTTCCGGAAGCTGAGATCAGCACACTGATCCAGGATCGGCTGACTTCCTTTTTTCAAAATCTGGAAAAACCCCATATGTTTGGCATCTTGAACGCACCTTTGCTCAGCAACCGGGGAATCCCCGCCTTTTTGCGAAGTTTTGACTCCAAGATTTGGCAAAAAGCCGCTTTGAATTTACAATCTTTGAAGCTCTCCATGCAACCAAACTTAGTTGTGCATCAGCCTCTATTCTCAAAATCAAAAGGGTCTGGACCATCTTCCTTAAAGCCTGATCTTGATTCCAGGGGCGGAGCCGAACTTATTGTTCGCAGAAATTCTTCCAGCCCTCTTTTGGCCATGCACCTTCTTTTTCGAAACAAGGCCAGATTAGAAGCTCGTTTTGGAAAAAACGCCGCCCGGATTTTTCATGATTGTTTTGGACAAAGACTCGAAAGCCCGTCTGAAAAAGAAGCCCTCAAAGGCATAGGATTAAGTTTCAAGGTCAATGATAACCCCTATTTCCCCATGGATAATATCTATCTTGACCCCAGTTTTGGTTATATTCGCTTTGAGTCACTCGCAAACAACTGGCAAAATGTTTTGCAGACCCTGACTCAAAAACTGAAAGAATTTAAACCCAGCAAGGCGGAGTTTGAACGAGCCTTGAAAAATCTGGCTGCCACCTCGCATATGACAAAAAAAAGCGGAGCCTCCAAGGTTTTTCGCGAAACCCTACGACCTCTGATCTACAAAACCCCGGATCTGCCTGAAGCCCCCGAAAATATTTCCTACGAAGATTTAATCGAATTTGGAGAAACCTATTTCCAGCTCTCCAATTCCATCATAGCGGTGGTTTCTCCAGGCACTTCCGATGAGGTAAAAAAAATCGTCTGGCCTCATGTGCCAAAGTCAGCGACCAAAACAAAAAACAAGCCTTTTCGTAAAACCATTGGTCTTCAAAAGGATTCGATCGTCTTGGAAAAAAGCGCCAAGGGGTCGAGGTCCTATCTTTATTACGGTTTTTCCAAGGAGATTAACCCAAAGGATGAATCTGCTCTCAAGGCACTGTCTCTGATCCTCTCGGAAAGAATTGTGTTTAAGGTTCGTGAAGAACTTGGGATGGCTTATGGGAATTGATGCCAGCGAAGGCCGGGCGTTGTTTTCAATACAAATGGGAACCCGTCCCGAGAACGTGACCGAACTCCTGCCACAATTTAAAAACTTTTTTAGCTCAGAATTTCTTTCTGACCTTGATGAAACCGATGTCCAAAAAGCGATCAATAAATACCTGGGCCGCATGATGTTTCGCCGCTTATCCAGCATCAATCAGGCCTACTATCTTTCGCATTCCCTCTATTTTCACGGAGACCCCGCGCATGATCAGCAAGGTCTGCAAAAGCTGTCCAAAATTACTCTCAGTGACGTACGAAATGCCGTGGACAAATATCTAAATGTAGAAAATCCTGTTTCAGTCACCGTCCATGGTGAATAAAGGGAAGTTAAAAAAGAGTATAAACAAAGGGAGCCACCGCGGACCCGCTCGAAAATACAATTACCCCTCCCAGCACAGCTAAGACCAGAAGAATCGGCAAAAGCCACCATTTTTTACGCTCTCTCAAAAAACCCCAAAGTTCCTTCAAAAACTGCATCAATCTCCCATCTACTAGGTCTTAGCACGACCCTATGTGGGCGAGGCATGCCTCGCACCCTACGGCCATCACTTGTTTGTCCTTCCCCATTGCGATGATCCCGATATTTCTACTAGAGCATATTTCAAAATTCGAATCACTTTCAGAATACAATAGCGAGATATTTTTGTGGTGGACTCCCATGTGCAATGCGTCAAGAATTCAAGTCGTCAAGAAAGTAGATAGAAGAGAAGATGGATCCCCCGATCAAGTCGGAGGATGACGCGGTGGGGCTACTTTCTTCACATTCCTCTAGTTCTATAGTTCCGATAGTTCTTCTAGTTCCTTCACTCTATTACTTCAATGGGTCCCATTGCTCCTATTGTTCCTTGCCTATATTGATTTTCTCTTCAACTTCCTCTGATTCCTCTACTCCCTTTGATTCCTGATTTTCTCCCTACCACATCCGCTTGAAAAACTCGGGGTTAAACCTTTCACTTCTCTCATGATAATAGGATTTCTTACCTTTCTTCAAACCCAGGGCATCGGGATTAAAAAATCGATAGAGCAAAGCCATGGGAGTCAACACTCCATAGAAACAGAGGCTCAAGAGGATGCGAGTCATCAGATTTCCAAGATGATTTGAGAATGACAGCCAAATATCTGAGACTCTTTTCGCCAACCCAAACCAAACCAGATAAAGAGTTAGAAGGACGGCAGCCAGAATCCAAAAAGCCTTGATCTGGAAAATAGACCCTAGCACCAAAGCGGCCAGAGCCAATACAGATAGGGTCTCCAGAACTTTTAGTTTTATTTCAGCCCCGTACCTAACCATGTTCAAATCCTAATCCAGAACAAACTCAGCCCCCGAATATTTTAGGCTGTCGTACTGAGGTTGCTCATCCTTGGTGAAAAGAAAATTATTGATGATCAGATAGTCTAGTTCGGTTCGCATAAAACATAAATAGGAATCTTTAGGGCTGGCAACCGGAGGCTCTCCACGAACATTGAAACTAGTATTTATAAGCACTCCGTAACCCGTAATTTCCTTGAATTCTCGCAACAATTGATGGAAACGGGGATTGGTCTCCTGGTGAACCGTCTGAATCCGTGCAGAGTAGTCTAGATGGGTGATGGCAGGAAGATCTGAACGTAGGGTATATAATTTGTCTCGAATGGCAAGCTGATGATAATTTTCAGGAATGGGTTTACGCCTACACTCGCGTATTTGCCCTAAAAACAGCATATAAGGCGAAGGAGATGAGAGATCAAATATCTCTTGGCGGTCTTCGCTTAAGACGGAAGGGGCAAACGGGCGAAAGCCCTCGCGATACTTTACCTTCAGGTTCAGTTTTTTTTGCATTTTTGGATTTCTTGGGTCGGCCAGGATACTGCGATTTCCAAGGGCTCTAGGGCCCCACTCAAACCTCCCTTGATGCCAGCCCACCACATGGCCCTGATCCAAGAACTCTGCCACCTCTTTTGCCAGATCCTCAAATTCATCGAAATATCTGTAGGGAGCCTTAAAGGATCGTGACATGAGTTCTACATCCTGATCGCTGGAGCCTGGTCCTAAAAATGACCCCTGCATGGAATCGGCCCCATTTTGTAGATGCCTTTTTTGGCCAAAATAATTGTAAAGCACAGCCAGGGCGGCCCCTAAGGCCCCTCCGGCATCCCCAGATGCAGGCTGAATCCATAGGTTTTCAAATAATCCACTTTGCAAGACCTTAGCATTGGCAACACAATTTAAAGCCACCCCACCTGCCATCACCAATGATTTTGAACCGCTCAGCCGCTTAACCTCTGCTGCCATTTTTAGCACGGTCTCCTCGGTGACCTGCTGAATGGCCAGCGCCAGATCACAGTGGCAGGACTTCAATTCAGATTCCCCGGCCCTCTTTTGAAATCCAAACAAGGCCTCCCAACGGCTGTCGATTGCCATCCTGAGACCCGTGGCATAATCAAAATAATCTTGGTTCAAACAGATTGAACCATCCTCCTTCAATTCCACCATCTCAGAGAGAATCTTGTAGCGAAAATCTTGGGTTCGCTTTGAATCTGGATCCCCATAAGGAGCCAAGCCCATCAGCTTATACTCCCCTGAATTGACCTTGAATCCCAGATAATAGGTAAATGCCGAATAAAGAAGCCCAAGTGAGTGGGGGAAGCGCAGCTCCTTCAATAATTCAATCTCTGAACCAGCCCCTCGCCCCAAAGTAGCCGTGGCCCATTCCCCAACTCCGTCTATGGTTAAAATGGCCGCATCAGAAAAAGGTGAAGGATAAAAAGCGCTGGCAGCATGCGACAGATGATGTTCGCTAAATAGCAGGGGGGTCTTATGCGGATCAAAATCTCCTAGCTTAGACAACTCATCTTGAATTTTTTTTCTTAAAAAAAGCTTTTCTTTCATCCAGGGAGGAATCGCCGCCAAAAATGAGCGCAAACCTTTGGGAGCAAAACCATAATAGGTTTCCAGAAGTCTCTCCATTTTGAGAAGAGGCTTCTCATAAAAGACAATAGCATCTAGGTCTTTGAGATCATAGCCGCCCCATTCCAGACAAAACCGAATGGCCTGACTCGGAAATGATGCATCGTGTTTTTTACGCGTAAATCGTTCCTCCTGGGCTGCTGCCAGGATTTTCCCGTCCTGAATCAGGGCTACGGCACTATCGTGATAAAAGGCTGAAATTCCTAGAATGACCGACATGGCTAGACTCGAAGGATCTTTATTCCACCTGACCCAAGGGGATCGTATTCCAGACCCGTTCATGAACATAATAGAGAACGAATTTAAGGACCAGTTCCACCCCTCCTACAGTCGCTGCCAGCTCTATCTCATGCGTGAGAAGATAGACCAGCACAATGGTTGCCAGGCTGGCCGTTAATCGCCAGGAGACGGATTTAACAAAGGATCTGAGATAAGTGTCATGGGTCATGAAACCTCCGTCTTGTGACCGTATTGTTTTGCATAATAGCTGTCATAGTCCGTATCTCGTACCCTATCAAGCCAATCTCGATGAGACAAATACCAGGAAACCACTTCCTCCAGGGATTTCTGCAAGGAGTGGTGGGCAGACCAATTCAGCTCAGTTCTTATTTTTTGAGAATCTAATCCATAGGCTTGGTCATGACCGGGTCTATCGGCTACAAACTCAACAAGCTGCCGGGACGATTTTAGTTTACGCCCCTCCAGGGAGTCTACCAAATCACAGATTCGCCTTACTAAATCGATATTGCTGGACTCATCTCCAGCTCCGATGACATAAGTCTCACCCACAACTCCGCAGTCAGAGATTTGTCTCAAAGCTCTCACATGGTCTTCTACATGCAGCCAATCTCTAACCTGAAGTCCCTTGCCGTAAACTGGAATCGGCCGTTTTTCGAGTGCATTGATCACGCAAAGGGGGATCAATTTTTCAGGATATTGCCAGGCCCCATAATTATTAGAGGAATGCGTAACAATACAAGGCAAGCCATAGGTAAGAGACCAGGCGCGCACCAAATGATCCGCCCCGGCTTTGGAAGCTGCATATGGATTTCTGGGGCCATATGAGCTGCTCTCCGAAAAAGGAGGATCCCCAGCCCTTCGCTCACCAAACACTTCATCCGTTGAAACATGAAGAAACCGATTTGTTTTTGATTTCCCCCAAGCGCTGCGTGCAGATTCCAGTAAGCAGGCAGTGCCTTCAATATTTGCTCCTAGAAAAGAAAGTGGGTCTTGAATGGATCGATCTACATGAGTCTGGGCCGCAAAATGAATCACTCGTTCAATTTCGTTCTGAGTGAAAACCTCTCTCACCGCGGTAGAGTCACGGACGTCCATTTAAAGCACCCTGACACGAGATTCCTGTTTCAGATCAGCACCCCGAGACCAAACACCCGAGTAAGCCAAAGAATCGAGAAGCAATAGAGAAGCGTCAGAATTATAAAAGCTATGGCGAGCAAAATGACTGCCAATGAATCCAGCTGCGCCCGTTATTAACCAAGACCCCATGGGTTCCCTCCCCTGCCCTCAAAGGGATGTGTAGTATACCTGAAAACTGGACATCTACCGAACTTATGACAAATTCAGACTAGTTTGGGCCAGTTTGGGCCAAAAAAAGTTAGATTATTGTGAAAATCGGAGGAAGAGGGACTTAAATTGACATCAGCATATTCATAAACCCCAGAGGGTCTGCCGATAGTCGCTATGGGGAAGCTCCGCCCTCATTAGTTTGACGGCGGTGTTGACCACGCCCGAGAATGGTTGGCCCACAGCGTTTTCAGGGGTTTTTTGGCAAAAATAGTAGCTTAGAGGTCTGCACGGATGCGGACTGCTTTGCGGGAAACCAACCACGGAAGGTTCATGGGATTTCGCGTTAATACGAATATTGATGGTCTGCGGACCCTTGGCAATCTTGGAAAAAGCCAATCTCGATCGACTCAGTCCATTGAGCGCCTTTCTTCCGGTCTCAAAATTAATCGCGGGGCCGATGACGCCGCCTCACTCACCGTTTCAGAAAAGCTAAGAGGACAGATTCGCGGGCTCAGCCGAGCTATAGGAAACGCCCAGGATGGCATCTCACTGGTTCAAACTGCTGAAGGTGCCTTAAATGAAGATCATTCCATCTTAAACCGCATGCGTGAATTATCCATTCAATCCCAATCTGATGCACTGACCTCCACAGATCGCATCGAGCTTCAGAAGGAAGTTGATGAAATGGTCAGTGAGATTGACCGCATCTCCAGGACTACAGAATTCAATACGCGCCAACTGCTAGACGGAAGCGTCTCTGAGCGTCACACGTCCTCAGATGGAATTGATTTGGCCACTTTTGAAATTGATAGTGATCTAGCCACCGGAGACTACCATGTTGAACTAGCCTTAAAATCTTCAGGCACAAAAGAAGTACAAACTTCAGCAACCCTACAGGAGCTGGGAACCGGTAGAAGCGTAACACACCGCACGCGGCTCTCAGAGATTGAAACCATGGTAGACAGTCAAGGCAACTCCCACTTGGAGTCCCCTCAAACCCTCACCATTCGCGGTAATAAAAACAAAACTGAAGTGGTAATGGACTCAAGTCAAACCATCGAGGAATTTGCAGTCAAATTAGAAAACGCCATCTCAACCGACAGCGAAGACGGGGGGCTGGGAATTAGCGGCTCAAGCTTTAGCCTGGATACATCCACGGGACAGCTCAAATATACAGCAGGAAATGTGGGAAAAGTTGGGGAAATCTCCTTTTCTGGGCCACAGGCGATCCTTAATTCACTATCTTTCAATATTCAAACCGAATCGGATTCCGCAGTCTTTGAAGCCCATGGCAAAGAAATCGGTGAAGGCGTCGTCAATGTCAGGCGTTTTGAAACTGAAGTTAGTACCGACGATACATTCGGAGTAGTCGGAGGACTTGAACTATATTTTGATGTGGAGGTGGAAGCACGCATCGACGGAAATATTCAAAGCGTGGATGCTATTCAAATTGGAAGTTCTGATGCGATTTTTACTTTGCACGACACCAATGGCGGTGACAATGACCAGGCAGCGGGCAGCATTTCAGCCGGAGTTACCCTAACACTTACCGCAAGCCGAACTTTTACGCTTACCTCAATCTCAACCATGATCAACGATGCCATTGGAGCCGCCAATGACCCCACGCACGCCTTGACGACCACAGGCACCTCGTCCAGCTACAGCAATCCCCAGATTGCCGCCAGCTTTAGCGGCTATAATCTGGTTCTCACCTCCACGGCCACAGGAACTTCAGGTGAAATTTCCATCCTGGCAAACGCCCAGGCTCAGACGGCCCTTGGGTTGAGCAACGGCCTCAATACCGGGGCCGGAGGTACAACGGCCACCCTAACCGGGGGAGTCAATATTACTGCTGGGACAACTTTTGCCGGAGGGGGAGTAACCCGAATCCGTGTAGGCGATGGAGATTTCAATACCAACGGCGGGGCTTCAACAGCCACCGACATCACCTTTAATCAGGGAATTGTGATCTCACAGGCTTCCATCCTCACTGCTTTCAATAATTATTTTGCGGCCAACGGTGTTAAAGCCTCGGCCACTACAGTTGGAGGAAACCTAGAAATTGCATCCACAGAAGACGGCACTGATTCCAGGGTTTCCATTGCGGAGGTCGCAGGGGCAACCATGTTCGGAGCGCTGGGAATTGCCAGCGGGGCTTCAGATGCTGGCGCAGGGGGTACGGCTGCCGTTTTTACGGGATCAACAGGAACTACAAATGCAACCAAGGGCTTCACCCTCAGTGATTTCATGTCCTTTTCTGTAACGGACTCCAATTCCATCAGCTCTGGAACTATTACTCTGGGAACGGCGAATACCAGCTCCACAGGTGAATCATTCTCAATCTCCACCAACCAGATGACCTCCATCATTGATGCCAGTAATATTGGCAGCAGCGCCATAGATTACAACTTCAGCAATGATACGTTTAGCTTTATTCAAAGAGAACCCGGAGGAGCCTCCTCAATTCAGCTCCAGGCCGACTCTGCCTCGATTGCTGTCGGGGGTCCCGCCTATGGAATCAATTTTAATCAAACCGTCGGGGGCACAAGCAGTTCTATCGAATATGACATCCGCGTTGTAGACAATAGTTTGAAATTTGAGGTAGGAGCCAATCAAAACCAAACCCTGGATTTTGGTGTTATCAATACCAGTTCAAATGCGCTGGGACTGAAAGGATTGGATATTACTAGCCTGGATACCGCCACAACAGCCCTCGGACAAATTGACGAAGCGATTCAGAGGGTCTCTGCCGAGAGAAATAAACTGGGTTCCATCCAAAACCGGCTTGGAACTGTGGTCAACAACAGCACTCAGACGCACACAAACCTTCAAAGTTTCGAGTCTGGCATCCGTGACACAGATCTTTCCAAAGAAACTCTCGAACTAGCCCGCTCACAAATCATGACCCAGGCAGCCACCGCCCAGGTGTCCCAGGCCAAAGTCTCGCCTCAAGCCGCAATGCAACTCTTAAGCTAAAAAGTATCGGGTTGACTGGATTCGAACCAGCGGCCCCACCGTCCCGAACGGTGTGCGCTACCAAACTGCGCTACAACCCGAAGTCAGCGAGATCGCAGTATATCAGAACCATGATATACTCACCAGATGACGACCCCGACAGCACCTATCTTCATTGGAGGAGCCGGGCGATCCGGTACAACTCTATTGCGGGTTATTTTAGATTCACACCCCAATATCTGCTGTGGGCCTGAGCTGAAAGTAACACCCCATCTGGCCAAAACCTGGGAAGTTTTTCAGAAATGTAATCTTGCTCTAGAACCTTATGAAATTTCGCAGAGTGACATTACTCAGCTATTCCGTAAATTATTACAGGATCTTGTGGCTCGAAAACTAAAAAAAGAAGGCAAACGCAGAATTGCCGAGAAAACTCCCGGAAATATCCAGTGTTTTCAACAACTGCATTATATTTTTCCTGAAAGTCCCTTAATTCATGTCATACGCGATGGCAGGGATGTAGTCTGCTCCCTGATGACCATGGACTGGATCAATCCACTCACAGGGGAACCCATGGAGATGGTAAGCGATATTCGCAAGGCATCAGAGTATTGGGTAGAGCAGATGAAATGGGGTGCAGCCACCTTAAAAAATACCGCTGCCCGAAAAAAGTATATTGAATTGCGCTACGAAAATCTGGTATCAAGTCCCGAACCTCTTCTTAGGCGACTTTTCGAAATACTGGAAGAACCCTGGACGCCAAAACTCCTGGAATTCTATAAACAGGAACGCGATCTTGCTGGAGAATCAAGCGCGGAGCAGGTACGCCAACCCATCTATAAAAAAGCTGTATCAAGATGGGAAAAAGATCTAACCGGAAAGGACAAAGACATTGTCAAGGAGGTTGCTGGCGAAATGCTAATCAAAACCGGATATGCCAAAGACCGGAATTGGTGAGGATCAAGAATCAAAGGGAGCAAGCTTTCGTGGTTCGTCTTCTTTCTTCAAGCCCTTCTCAGTGTTAATTCCATGGAACCGGGAAAGGTTACTGAGAGGTCATAGTCAATCATTTCAAAATCGAGTTGGGCCACGGATTTGGCAAATGAAGCATATGAAAAATACTGGAGATGTTCACAGACCCGCCACATGGGATCCTGAGCTCCTAAAATCTGAGTATGCGCACTCTCATAATTTGGAGTCGAGATCCACAAAACTCCCCCTGGATTAAGTAAGAACTGGGCTTTTTTGAGAGCTTCGAGAGGTTCTGTTAGATGTTCCAAAACATCGCCTAACAGCAACATATCAAAAGTCTGGGATGTTTCAAACTCCAAAAACCCCTGGCATTTAACCTCAATCCCAAGGGTTTCAGAAAGAGATCTAGCATAGTCTTCGCGAATATCAACGCCTGTAATCTCAAGCTCCAATTCTTGAGCCACAGCCGCCATCTCCCCAGCACCAACTCCAATTTCAAGAACTTTTTTTCCTGAACATTGCCCCATCAATTGTTTTAAAGTCTTGGACAAAGGTACCAGGCGCTCCAAAATAGGTTTTTGGATCACTGCCGACGTTGAACCCCTCAGCACAGAGTTCAGGTTTTGCGGATAATTGCGTGCGAAAAGATGCTGACAATCTTGGCAACGAACCCAGATACGAACCGGGTCAAAGTTCTCGATAAAATTAGCGGATGTCAATAAATTATAACAAGCATAATCCTCACCTTTAGACCCGCATAGAGGGCAGCTAGAGATCTTCACTTGAGGGGTCTGGGTGTAGCGATATCCATGATGACGCATCGTTTTTGGTAAAATCTTACCTGCAAGACCCGGCTCTGCCTCAAAGGATCGACGGTGGTGATCAATTGCAGCCTGTATATCTCCACTTCGATTTGAGATTTCTCCTAGTCGAAACCAGGCTACCCCCTCAAAGCCAGGGACCTCGGTCAGACCTTTGTATAGATTAGTCGCGTCAACATGGCGATTTTCTTGTAGATATTTCTCTGCTAATGTCAGAGTTTGAGAAGGGTTTTGCATGCTTTAGTCCAGACCGAGTTGATTTAAGGGTTGCTCGTTTTCCCGGTGACCCAGGTGTTTTAAAATCAAAATAACCTCATGTTTTTTTTCGTGAGCCAAAACATCCCAATCTGATGGAACCCTCAGGGCCTCTTTTTCAAGCTCAGCTTGACGTCCTGTAACCGCCAGAATCTTGAGTCGCTGATGGTGGATCATGGCATGTAGGCCATAAGTTTCTTCATATTCCTGAAAATAATCAAGGGATGCCTGAAAATCAGACCTCGCAGCCGAAAGAAAACCCAGACGATAGAGAACCTCAGTCCTGTAACGCATAAAGGTAGGCTCAGCTACAAGCCGAATATAGATTTTACAATAATTATCCAAAGAGATTTCAGCCTGGTTTTTGAGAAAACTCTGCCTGGATCGATGAAAATAAGGAACCAGACTGTCAGGCTTGATTTCTTTCAATTTTAGAATCCAGGTTTTCAGCCTCGGGTCCTGCGTTCGAAAATCCACCAGCCACATGGTCAGGGTTTCAGCAATACGGCTTTGAAGGCCCGGCCCCGCTTCTTCATAGGCTGTTTTGAGAAGATCAAACCTGGTTTCATCAGGCGTCCAGGAGGAGAGCACGTAGTTGAGGCTCATGCGCGGACTGTGATCACCCCCCTCGAAGGCATCACGTATCATCTTGCAATTGCGCTCATTTTTTTCGGCTTCCAGATCTGCTATATATCCTAAATGAAATACGGAAAAATCAAGATTTACCAGGACTCCGCCTTGTTCTTCAATACTAGGGACAGGCGTCTCATGCACAGGGTTTCGATAATGAAACCCCCGATGATTCCTAAAAAGCATGATTCTGGAGTGTACCGCCTTCAGTTGAGGTTCGGAAACATTCCAATCCAGACCCTGGGTACTGGCGTAATTCAAATAAACTGCATCGGCTCGCAAATCCCTGAGCGTTCTTTTCAATTCCACAAAACAAGTCTCATGGATACGATCATCAACATCCATGACGAAGATCCATTCCCCTTTGGCCAGGGATAAGCAATAATTTCTAGCCTTGGAAAAGTCATCAACCCATTCAAAGGATTTCCAGTTCAGATCCCGGTCGCTAAGTATTTCCAGGCTGCGATCCTTTGAGCCGGTATCCACAAGAATCAATTCGTCAGCTTGAGATTGTACGCAGTCCAAAAATCCAGGTAAAAAACGCTCTTCATCTCGAAAGATAGTACAAACGCTGAGAAAGGGAGTCAGGTTCACGATTCTCCCAGACCTTCTTTGAGTCCAGCCGCCACTGTGTACGCCTCAACTAGATTTGAACAACCCTCAAACTGAAGACTTTTGACCAGGGATAAGATTTCGTTTCTCTTTTCCAAGGCAAGCATGGGTAAATCTTTCGGAGGTTTTTGAATTTCAAAAACGAAACCCTGTAAATTCCTCGTGGCAAATAATAGTTTCAAAATTTGGTGATAGGTGCCAGTCGTTCTACCAAAAACCACCTCAAGGTCCCTAAAGCATTCCATAGCTTTTTGAAAATCACCCATCATGGCTGATAAAACCCCCAGACGGTCTAAAATCTCCCTGCGGTCCTCAACACTGCTTAACTCAAACTCCAGGCCTTTTTTTGCGATTTGGTAACAGGCCAGAGCTTCTTTAACCGCCTGAGCTTTGAAGTGCCGCCGCCCCCGACGCAAATGTACATAGGCGGCATTGGGATTGATCTTTAATAGCAATGCTTCCCAATGATCCCCAGTGGTTGAATCCGGGAGCCACTCAATCCCAAACTCGTCCTTCCACTGTAAAACCCTCTGTGCTGCCAGATGTTTTCCATCCGTATCGGCCAACTCATAGGCCTTGGATAGAAGCCTAAATACTTCAGATTTTCCGGACCAAATCGCGGTGACATAATTGAGAATGAAATTATAATTTTCTGGGTCACGTTCATAATTATCTATGATCATTTCACGGTTTCTACTCGCCTTTTGCTCATTGAGCTCCCCTACATAGCCCAGGTGGTAAATCGGGGAATCCATGAACTGAAATCGTCCCCCCATGGCTTCGATCACTGTATCAATTTTTTCATGCACAGGGTTTTTATATCCATAACCCTTGCCGTTGCGAAAAACCATGAGTCTTGTCTGAACCGCCAAAACTTCAGGGCTTTGACTCTTCCAGTCGAGTGTTTTGACGCTGATATAGGGAAAGTAAATTCCATCTTCATCAATTTGAGGGAGATGTTCTTGCAATAGGTCAAACGTCTGTGGGTGAATGCGATCATCGACATCCAAAACCAGAATCCAATCTCCCTGAGCCAGAGACAGGCTATAGTTTCTGGCCTTTGAAAAATGGTTTACCCATTCGAAATCATGACACCCAAGACCTCGGGACTCGATAATTTGACGGCTTTTATCTACAGAGCCCGTATCAACTAGAACCAGATCAGAACAATATGGAATCACACAGTCCAAAAACTCAGGTAAAAACTCCTCTTCATCTCGAAATATCGTACAAACACTCAGTAACATGCACTTCTCCGACCTAACCGGCCATTTTCTGGGTTAACCAGGCTTCCAGTTCTCCCTTTCCTTCAAAATTCAGTTTGGATAAAAACCCTAAAATCTCACGCTTTTTATTCTCCTCAAGCTGGTGAATATTCAATGGAATTTTACGGATCTCCTCAATAAACTGGGGCCATTCCTGCATGGCAAAACAAAGTTTCAAACTCTGATGATATACCCCTGGCGTAAACCCGCTCACGGATTTTAACTCCCCCAGACAGTCGCGGGACTCTTTGAATTTCCCCTGCATAGCCAGAAGTACGACGCTTCGATCCAAAACTTCATGATGATATTTTGTGTGCAGAAACTGCTCCAGATGCTTGTGGGCCAGAGAATAATGCAAAGCGGCCTCTTCAAGATTTGAGTTTTTATATGCCACGCGTCCTTTGCGAATAGCCGCCACAGCAGACTCAGGTTCTATTTCTAATAGACGTTTTTCCCAGATCTCAGGATGAGTTTCAGGATCGACCCCTCCTGGTTGCTCAAAATCCAGAAACCACTCCAGAATGGTTTGCAAAATTTCCTGCCGGAATCCTTTATGGGAGTTACGCCAGCCCTGAGCCAGCAAGCTCAAAAGCTTAGGATCCCCGGACATGATGGAGTGTGCGTAGTAGAGAATATTTCGAGGATCTGTTGGGTCCTCCTCATAATCCCTTTGAATCAAAGGCGTGTTTCGCTTGATTTTGAGTTCCATCAAATCATCACAATAGCCCAGATGGTAAATAGGACAGAGGTCAAGATTGGCGGTTTTCCCACCCGAGTTCTCGATAGATTCAATGATCATCTCATGAATCTTATAGCGATAGCTATAGCCTTGATGATTGCGAAATAAGCGCAGGTGATTTTGAATGGACTGGAGTTGACGCTGAGATGTCTTCCATTCACGGGTTCTTACACTCAATACCTTTAGAAAATACCCATCCTTCTGAAGGTCACCCAGGTTTTTCTTCAAAATCTGAAAATCTTGGGGAAGTAGGCGCTCGTCTGCATCCAAAAACAAAACCCAGTCGCCTTGAGCCTTGGAGAGGGCATAATTCTTGGCTTTGGAGAAGTCATCAACCCACTCGAAGGAATGAAATTTCACGCCCCGGTCTTGGAGAATCTCCAAACTAGCGTCTTGAGAACCGGTGTCCACCAAAACTAGATCATCTGCGAAGGGGCAAATGGACTGCAGGTACTCAGGGAGAAACTCCTGCTCATTTTTAAAAATAGTGCAAACCGAAAGCGACCCCCCTTTTAGCATGGCCCCAGTCTACACCATGTCCTATGGGGGTTTGTGGAAGTTTGCTCTTTGCGTCTAGGAAGAAATAACCTCTGCCGCAATCACTACGGCCTCACCACTAGGTTGCGCTTTATGCTGAAAAGTCTTTCCTACCAAAGACCAGTCCGGGTCGCCCCACCAACGCTTTTTGGCCTCAAACAACTCAAACCAGACTTTTTCCAGGGCGACTTTATGCTTTTGTTTGGAATGGATCTTAACCTCGCGATTGAATTTCACCTTCACCACACGATGAGCCACGCCATCGATAACGAGATCAAATTCCCCCACCTCAATCAGGTCTGGAATAGAGATCTTCAGCTTGGCAACAATCTTTACGTCGATCAGTAGTTCATCACTACGAGAGGTTGTCTCATTGACCTCTTTATCTTTCCAATAGGAGTACAGAAAGGATCTTTCCAATTCACGGCCTCTACGGTAGATAAATCCTGGCTTTCCATAACCATAGCCAGGAAAATAATCCTGAGCCTTGCGAAACGGGCTAGTCCCGGGGCTGGCTGCCCTAAAAAGATTTTCCACAACCTCTTTGACCACAAATTCAAGGTTCTGCTTCCCGTGTTGGTCCAAACCCTTATAGTAGGTTGAAAATTCTTCCCAACGCTTCTCGGCCATGAGTTTCTTAGCAAAGGCGCGCGAGTCCCTGACCCAGACATCATGATGTTTTTCATAGTCTTTGGCGGCTTTTTGAGAATCTCCAACCTGAGTTGCCAACTCACGCACCTGCCAAGCCTGATCCATCAATCTGGAACTGCTTTCTTCGAGGTTTTCTGCAATCAGGGGCCAAAGGCTTAAGCCAAAGGCTAAAAACAGGGTTTGAAGTGGTTTTATCCAGCTATGCATCGGTATCTCCTTTAACTCAAATCCAGACCCAAATCACTACCCTAAGGGTCGGGGATGAATCCTAAGGAAAAACCAAGAGCTGTCAAGAGGGGGAGGGGAGAAGAATTGAAACCACGAAAAGCACGGAAGTTAAGAGAAGGAATCCAAGGGAGCAAAGGAATCAGAGGAAACATAGGAATAGGATAAGAGAAGAGGAAGATGGATCCCCTGGTCAAGCCAGAGGATGACAAGAGTTGGGAAAGGAACTAAAGAACGATCGGAACTAGAGAACTATAGAATAAGAAAAGACCAGGAAAGCGGAAACAGAAGATGGTGACTATTTTTTCTTTTCCCCATTCCGATGATTCCTGTAGTTCCGATAGTTCTGTAGTTCTTGTTTTCGTCATCCTCCGGCTTGACCGGGGGATCCACTCAAACGGTCGTAAAAGCCTTCCTAGGATTCCTCTGCTACCTTTGATTCCTCTGATTCTTGGCTTTTAATGATTTTTCAAGTCGTTTATTGTGGGTTTGTTGTCTTCAGGTTTGAAGTTTGGAGAGGTTAGCAGGCCTGTTTCAGAGAGTTCCTGGCTCCAGGTTGCTGTTTCTTTGGAATCGATAGCGGCTCTTTCTGCGAGTCCTAAACCCAGACTTCTGACGCTTTGACCAGCCATAAGATTAACGGATTCTTGGTCCTTGGTGGCTGAGCGCACTTCAACTCTACCTTCAAAAACTAGAACCTTCGACTCAAAATCTTTAGGATCCTCATGAGCTGGCCGAGCTTTTTTGCCCGAAGTTTCTACCGCGAAAACCGTTCCGCGCACTGCGGCAATCAAATTTGGAGTCCTGACTTCAAAATTTGTACCTTTTTTAACCACATGTACCCAAGTGTTTCCATGAAAAAGTCGCAACGAGTTTCGTGCAATCTGAAGCCGCGTACCTGGCTTCAATGCGAGTCGAAGCTTTTCGTCTGGATACTCCAGGGAGGCGCTAGCTTTGGCCCCGGTTCGAATTTCATCGCGAAAATTAAGGGTACGTGACTCACCATCCTGAACCAACTGAAACCCGGATTCGCCCTTTATATGCACAACTCCACCCGTAACCTTGAGTACAAGACGATCCACAGATCCTTGATTTTGGACGAGTTTATGATTTTGACCCTCTAGCCCTGTCTGATTCAATCGATCATGGCTGTCGACAATTTTTACGCCACTTTTATCATGGGTCCCTGCAAGAGTCGAACCTGAGTTATGCGGGTTAGACTGAGAACGGCTAAAAAAATGAAACGGATGATCCATCTTCATCACAGTCAGTACAAATACCGCCGCCACAGCCAATCCTAGAACTTTTAAATAGGGCCGGATTGAATCGAAGCTCCCTCCAAACCCCTGATGTGAAGTTCTACTAAACTCCAAGTCCGGCAGACGCTGCATGACAACCTGCGTATAGTTCTCTGGAAGAGCCGGTGCCTCGTCACCCTCTACGAGTTCCATGAGCTTTTTATAGCTTTGCAGTTCCAAACGGCAATGCGAACAAGAGTCCACATGACGGTCCAACTGGATCCTCTGGTCATGAGACAGGGAGAGATCCAGATAGTGCTGAATCAATTCTTCGGCTTTCTCACACTTGATCACAAAACATCCTCTCTTCTTCGCATCTACAACTACGAGACCGGCAAGAAAAAGTTGCAAGAATTCGGAAGAGGGAAAGGAGAGATGGATGAGGAGACAGAATACAGAACTCAGGCGTCAGGAGAAAGAGAAGAAGAAACATGGAAAAAGGAAGGATATAGGAGAAAAGATCGGGATAGGTAAGCCCTTGCGGGCTTTCCCCCCCACACCACCGTACATAC
>CAZRLV010000015.1:13201-19056 GCA_964600955.1 uncultured bacterium | reverse complement strand
ACACCAATAGTCAGGTGATGGCCTGGATCATGGACGAGTACTCTAAAATCAATGGTTTTTCACCTGCCGTAGTTACAGGTAAACCTCTCGATCTACACGGATCCGAGGGCCGTGAAGCGGCTACGGGACGAGGGATTGTATTCTAAATTGAAAATGTTCTCACCGATCATAAAATGAAAATTGAGGGCTCTAAATTTGTGATCCAAGGCTTTGGCAATGTGGGTTCCTTCGCGGCCCAGATTCTCCAGGAACAGGGTGGAGTCGTTGTCGCTGTCAGTGATATTTCAGGAGGGATCTACTCACCCGAAGGACTGGACATCAAAGAATTGGTCAAAGCCACAAGGCAGGGTCAGCTTCTTAATGACATGTCGGGGTATGAGTCCATCACCAATGAGGAACTATTGGTCCTTCCCTGTGATGTTCTCGTTCCAGCGGCCCTGGGCCGCTGTATCAATGAAAATAATGCCAACGATATTCAGGCCCGGTTTATCGTTGAGGCCGCCAATTCCCCCGTAACCCCCAGGGCGGATGAGATCTTGGGCACCAAGAATATTTTGGTCGTTCCGGATATTTTGGCAAATGCGGGCGGGGTAACCGTATCTTATTTCGAGTGGACCCAAAATATTCAGCAATTTCGCTGGTCTGAAGCAGATATTAATATGCGCTTGAAACTCAAGATGAGAAAAGCCTATCAAACCGTTGCAAAAGTGGCGAAAAAACATCATGTAGACTTTCGAACGGCGGCATTCATCATTTCAATTGGCCGGGTTGGCAAAGCCACCGTTCTAAGCGGAATTTAAAGGCGGCAGACTATGGAATCCCTCTTGGAAACCCTCAAGCAGAACTACAAAAGTAACCCTATTTTTGCGTATTTTAGTCAGAAAGAATTCGATGAATTTCTGAATGTGACCCATATCGAAACCTATGAGGCCGGTGAAGTCATGTTTCAAACTGGAGATGACCCCAAGGGGCTTTATTTTATTCTTCAGGGAAAGGTGCAAATCACCAAGGTCAAACCAGGCAAGCCTCCAAGGGTGCTCGCGGAACTGGAAGCTCCTACGGTGCTTGGGGAGATGGCCATGCTGGTGCACCGTAAACGCTCAAGCTCCGCCACAACACTTACTTCCACAGCTGTTTTGCTTCTGGATATTGATTCCTTCAATGAGCTTTTGGATACTAACGTCCTCATGGCATATAAGCTCTCCCATAATATGGGGGCAATTCTGGCCAGAAAAATGGAAACCATGAACAAAGCCATGATGGAAATGAATCAGCAGTTCAAGGAGTTTTCCAGCTTTAAGAATTCTCTATTTTCAGATTGGAATTTTTAGGTCTGTTGCCCAGATTTCGATCTGGAGTGGTGATCATGCTCCTTGCATCCTACCGTATGTTCCAATGCCTGATCATTGCTCTCATCTGTTCCAGCTCCCTCAGCGGCCAGCAGAACCTTAAGAGTTTTCTGGACACTGTAAATCTGCAGTCGTCCGAGAAACGTATGGCGCTCTTTGAAATGGGGTTGGTCTCGGATCATCCCGGTATTTTTTATCACTCGCTTGAAAAAGTTATTCAAGCAGACCACTTCGATGCACTACCAGTTCTTAAAAAGCTTTTGGCACGCAAGGACTTGAGTCAAACCAAACGTAATCTATTAACCAAGGCCCAGTTGCAGCTTGGCTTTAAGAAGCTAAGGTCAAAAGAAAAATATGGATTTGTTCAGGGTATTTTAAAGCGCCCTGAAACCAAAACCACTGACCCGATTACTATTTGGGCTTTGAATCAATTTGCTGAACTGACCTCAAATAAAGACCATGAGATCTTAAAACCCCTGGAGAAACGCTCTTCGCTGGAAGGTCCCCTGAGAGTGACAAAAGAAAAAATTTCCTTTCGTCTGCGCTTCCCAAGGCCCATTGAACGCTATATCGCCGCTTCAAAAAGCCTGAGCCCGGAAATTCGCCACTGGGCTTATGGTCATCTCAGCCACATGGACTTACCTCAAGCGGCTCAATATCTATCGCACATCAATAATCAGCGCCACCTACTTGCAGGACGCTTAGAGGCTCATAAAATCCAGTCTCTTTGCGAGGCTCACCGAGATCGGTTCCCTGACTTGTATCGTTAGGTTTGAATAAGGATGAATTTCGTCCAAATTTATACCTTGTAATCCTTTTTAGTATTTAGTGACTCATCTTTTGACGTCCTGGTGCCGATAGATCCAGTAGGACCTGGTGGTTTTGGCAAAAGGTGAATCATGGAAACTCAAGAATCAAAATTGAAGATTGTCGATGATGTATGGCAGGAGTTCCTTACAGAATTCGAATCTGGCGACTTGGTCCATGATCAAATTCTGATCGTCTCTGAGCGTATGCTTTTACGCGGCCCAAATTTCGATTTGGTGCACCTCTCAGGGCTACAGGATCATATCCAATAAACCCAGGCTCACTCTTTTGGGCCGGCGGTGAGAATCGAATAGATCAAGACCAGGGCAAAAGCCCCTGCAAAGATATAGCCCGACATTCCTAAAATATAGATCAGCGGATCCGCGCTCTTGTTCAGTGCCAACAAAAAGGAAGAGCCGATCAGAAAGCCCGTGGCCAGCAGCCCCAGAATGGCTCGATTCAGAGTTTTTTCCAAAACAGTAAAATAGCTGTGAATGCGCTTATGCTGGATTGAGGATTCAAATTGACCTTTTTGAATTCCCTTTAAGATCTCAAACAAGTCCTGCGGAACTTCCGCCAAATAATCATAAAGCAGTAAGCTACGGTCCGACAGTTCATTTACCAGGCTAGAGGCCTCCATACGTTTTTCAATCATAGTCTCGATCTCTGGCAGGAGAAATCGCATGAGATTGAGTTTGCAGTGTAGCTTTTTAGAGGATTGTTCCAGGGTTATCAAAGCCTTGAACAACAGCGACATTTGTGAGGGAAGCCGCAAATGATGACGTCGCAAAATTTCATCCACGGAAGATAGAAAGGCTCCAAGATGAATTTCGGCGAGAGAACAGGTTTCAAGAGCCAGTAAAAGATCCCGAATCTCCATGATCATCGTGTCGGTTACACCCTGGATAGTGCCTCTGCAGATCTTATTGCACGAGCGTGCTACCAGTGCATAATCCCCTTTGCCTGCGCCCCAAAAAATTCGTGCCAGATGGGTCATGCTTTCGGGGTCGATCTGACCAACCATTCCAAAATCCAAAAACACCAGGGTACCGTCATCCAAAACTCGCAGATTCCCAGGGTGGGGATCCCCATGAAAAATGCCCTCATGAAAGACTTGATTGAAGAAGCTGCGTATCAGAGTTTCTCCAATGGCCTTGGGATCCAAGGACTTTCCCTGCATCGCCTCAAGATCCAAAATCGAAAATCCGTCCACATATTCCTGAACTAGTACCGTGGGTAATGACTGTTCGAGATAAACTTTTGGAACACGAATAGGATCATTACCCGCAAAAATCGCCTGAAAGCGGATCATGAGACGCGCTTCTCTAGAAAAGTCCAGTTCGCGCAGGATATTCTTTATAAACTCTTCCAGAAACTGACTCCACTTAGCCGGATCATTGGGATATCGAAACTCCTCTTGAATCAAGGACGCGATATAAGAAAGGACTCCCAGGTCATTTTCAATGACGGTTCTGACTCCAGGCCGCTGGATTTTGACGATGACATGCTCGCCATTTTGCAGTCTTGCTTCATGGGCCTGGGAAATGGATGCGGTGGCCACCGGTTTCAAATTAAAGTCCTTGAACACCTCATCCACCTGGCTGACGCTGTACGCCTTGCGAAGAATCTCATGCACCTGAGATTTGGCAATTGGACTCACCTGTTCTTGAAGTTTGCAAAGCTCAATCAGATAGTCCCGGGTGAAAATATCTTCACGGGTAGAGAGAATCTGACCCAGCTTAATGAAGGTGGGGCCGAGCTCTTCTGCGGCAAGGCGCATACGCTCTGGGCGTGACAATAAAGCATAGTCTTTTGAGACGATTCCTACACTTTTAGCAAACCCCAGGGCTCGATGAACCTGTAGCAGATCCAAAAGGTCTGAAAATCCATATTTCGTCAACACATAAACGATTTCCTGAAATCTTTTAATGTTGACAAAACTTCTATGGAGTTCACGAAGTTTCATAATTTTGCTACCCTGAGCGCTTTCGAATTGTCCCATACGGACCCAAGATCCAGGAAGCGTGGGCAACAAAGTTCAGACCTTCATCCATACAAAAGTGTATGATAGTCGACCTAATTGTATGGGTTTTGGAAAAAATTTCTGGAAGATGGCCTGCTTGAACCCTATGATGCAGTCGCAACGCAAAGCAAAACCATGAACATTCACAGCATTAAAATACTTGTTATTGAAGATGATCCTAAAGATGGGCGCTATCTTTGGGAGCTATTGCGACAGGCAGAACGCGGGGGCCTTTTCCCCGCCTTCGACATGCATCAATGTGATCGCCTTTCAACCGGGTTGGAAATTCTGGCACACCACCCAATTAAACTTGTGATCTCAGACCTTAGCCTCCCTGACGCCCAGGGACTGGAGGCCATCAAGAACTTGACCTCCAAAATTAAAAACACCCCCCTTGTGATTTTAACCGGAGCAGATGAAAGGGATCGCGGTCTAGAGGCCGTGCGGTTGGGAGCACAGGATTATCTTCTTAAAAGCTCTCTGGAGCCAGATAGTCTTGTACGAACACTGCTTTTTGCCATGGAGCGCGGTCGACAGCTTCAAGGTATTGAAGACAGGCGCAAAACCCTTCAGGAGAGTAAAAACCGCTACGACGCGGTTCTCAAGCCAGAAGCCACTGGCAAAGTCATTGTCAATTCCATGAGGCTGATCCAATTTTTAAATGCTCCCGCCGAAGTTTTGCTTTGTCAAAACTCTCGTGATTTAATTGGAAAAGAGGTTTGGTTTCCTGTAGCTTCAGGGGTACGCGAAATTCTGGATATAGACCACGGGGACGAAGGTCTTGTCCGCATTGAGCTCACCGTGGAAGATATTGAGTGGTGTGGAATGCCCGCTTTTGTTGTTTCTCTTCAGGATACAGGCGAAAGAGTCGAGCCATAAATTTTATAGACCCTCGATCATAAAAGAGGAGCAAAAATGAAAACTCTCTTGGAAGAATGCTTGAAAGACAACGAAATCAATGGTTTAAATCTTGACGGCGAACCCCGAACCGTCCTCGTTGTAGATAATGCCAGCTTTATTCGACAGGATCTCATCCAGGTTCTCGTAGGGGCTGGCTATGAAGTCGCAGGAGAAGCCGCCAATGGAAAGGAGGCGATTCGTCAATATAAGGAGCTTCAGCCTGATTTGGTCACCATGGACATTATCATGCCTGAAGTGGATGGGATTCAAGCCACCAAAGACATCGTTGCCTCAGACCCGAATGCGCGCATCGTTTTGGTCACCGCCGTAGGTTCGCATGACCTGGTTAGGGAGGGCATCATGAGGGGTGCCAAGGATTTCGTTCTAAAACCTGTAAAAAAAGAAACCCTGAAGTCTTTTCTTAGGGCCCTAAGGCAAGCTGCCGCCTGAGTTTGAAGGTCATTTCATTATGTCATTAGCGAGCCCATCGGGTTTGTTGATCCAGGCCTTGAACCACTACGAGTCAGAAAAATCCAATCCAGCCCATTGGGCCAACCCAGCCACAAGCGCTCAGATTCATGCCTGCCTGCATCAACTCGAAGAGCGGCTCAGTTTGTTGAAAAAATCAAACCAGGTGCCCAACAAATCGCAGACCGTAAAATTGATTACGGCCAATTTGCCTGAAACTCTCGCCAGAGTCCAGGAAAGCTGCGCTCGGCCCCCCCCCCCCCGCCCGGGGGGGTGGGGGGTGGGGGCAAGTAGATACCGGCACCGCC
>CAZRLV010000015.1:0-13191 GCA_964600955.1 uncultured bacterium | reverse complement strand
AGCTGCGCTACCCCCCCCCACCCCGACCAGGTTCTTTTCGATCTTCTCTTCCTAAGTCTTTTACCAGAATACCGTCCTCCGGGCGCATCCTTAAAAGCCCGCAAAAAAGTCCTGGGAGATTCCCTGCTTGAGATCCTCGATCAATTCATTTCCGGGGTAGAGGGCCAGAAAAAAATAACCGGCGAGTCAACGGGTTTAATTTCGCGCGCAACCCTGGACTTTTTCACCTATGTGCTAAGCAACGAACGTGAAACCATTACCGCCGTAAAGTTCAGCCCCCTCGACAACACAATTCAAACCGAAATCACAAAGGAAGCCCACGGTAGACTAAGACTCGTAAAACTAACCCTTGAGATCCTGGCCCAGGGAAAAATAACCCGCTGCAAACTCTGCAAAGCCCTCTTTCTAAAAAAAAGAAAAACCTCAAAATTCTGCACCCCAGCCCACCGCAGAGAATTCGGACAAGCCTGTAAGGCTAAGGGGAGTTAGGCTGAAAGTGAAGAAAAGAAGGGCTGGGTTTTAATATTGTTATTCTAGGATTTTCCTAAGGACGGGTAGGAATCCTTCCTTACTGGAGGGCGAGGGAAAAAAACCCATGACTTTGGCTCCTAAATGTTCACAGAAGGGTTGGGCGGGCCGGATGGTGAATTTAGACATCTGTTTCGCGCAGATATTCTCCGGACTTTCCCCCCGTTTTTTTTAGAAGGCAAATATCTGAGATCACCATGGCCTTATCTACGGCCTTACACATATCGTAAAGCGTTAAACAGGCGACTGACACAGCGGTGAGCGCTTCCATTTCAACTCCGGTACGGGCACTTGTTTTGGCTGTACCCAGCACTAAAACATGGTCTGGGTGCATTTCAAATTCTATTTTGACTGAGTCTAAAGCCAGAGGATGGCAGAGGGGAATGAGGCTTGAGGTCTGCTTGGCCCCCATGATCCCGGCCAGGTGAGCGGTGGCAAAAACATCGCCTTTTTTGAGGCCTTGCTCTTTGATTTTTTGAAGGGTGCCATCTTTTGCAAAAACCCGGCCTTGCGCCAGAGCGATACGCTCGGTGGTTTCCTTTTGACCGACATCCACCATGCTCAGCTTTCCATCGGACTTTATATGCGTGAATTGGGTCTCCTTTACTCCCATGTCTCTTCCTTTCGCATCAGGTAAACCTCCCTATGGCTGGGCTCCAGTGTATCCATAAGGATCTGCGTATAATCCGGGTCAAGCTCATGCAAAGCCAAAAGTTTCTCACGCGCTCGATAGGTAACCTCAAAATACTCCTCGACTACGGGCCGCAGCTTCTCCTGAGGAAAAAAGCAAAGATACCATTTCAAAAGCTGAGGCTCATTTCTTAAGTTAAGCTCAAACCAGGCCTTGAAAGGTCGCACGGAATCCACCATCTCTGGGCTCTTGAGTAAAACCATCCATTCATCACGAATCAAATCATCGGTGTCGAGCCAATCAAATACATCCAAGCATTGAGCCACGCTAAACCCATTTCCCAAGGCTGCATAATGAATAAAAGCGCGCAAAGCCGGGTCGGGACGGCAATGAAACAAGAGCTTGATTACTGTCGGCCCTAATAAGGCCGTATGGGTTTTAAATCTTCGCATTAAAAAGGCGAAAAACTCCATATCTCCACAACCCAAAAAAAACGCTGCCACCTGCACTCTTAGATGCTCTTCGGTGTCCATTAAAAAAAGCAGGTCTTGTCCGGAAAACTCGCGCTTATTGCGCTCTAAAAATGGAATCACCACCCGTTTCATGGATTCCTTGAAGGTGGGGCAGGAAAAAATACTCTCAAGGGCAAGGTCTACACGATAGGAAAACTTCAAAAACAGGCAAAAAACCTCTTCTTTCAAGGGCCGGCCCATCAACTCAAGAACCCTCTCCATGGAAGGAAGCAGGCTTGAAATTAAGCCTTCTTCAAACCAAGACCAGGGCAAAAGCTTCGACTGCAAATCCTTTTCTTGTTCTTGCCACTCCCCCTCTAAAAACTCTTTTAGAACAAAACCCTCGATCAACTCGGGGTAAAAGCCTTCTTGCCTTTGAGTTTTTAACCAAGGTAAAAGCTCCTCTGGAAAACTCCGTTTTCTTTGCATCATTAGCCGCAGTAATTCGATTTCAGGCTCGTTTGAAGAAGCGATCCAAGCATCCAGCTCAGCATCAGTGAATTCGATTTCACGTTGGCGAAAAAAGCAAAGTATTTGCCTGCGTCCCTCCTGGTTTTCTGTCAATATTCTAGTTTTTAAAAAGCTGTTCCAAGGGTCTGGTAAGGATTTAAAGCTCTCTAGTCCTTCAAAAAGACAGGTCAGATTAATCTCAGGTAAATAATCTTTTGTAAAAACTTCAATGAACTCTGGTTCCGCTCTCAAGTACACCCAGACAAGACTGGAAATAAAATCATCTCGATTGGGTCCGAGCTTTTTCAAGATCTCCATGAGGATCCCGATTGTTTTTTTATGGGGAACCTGATGGATCACCTCAAACAACTCAGATTTAATTTCATTCGCACCTGAGGACTTGAAGTAGAATTCATAGCTATCTTGGAGGGCGGCACGGGCACAGAGCTCGGGCAACCGACAGGGGGGAAACCCCTTTTCTTTATGCTGCGACAAAAGCCATTGGATTTGATGTTTCTCCAGGGTGAAGAGACTGAGACGTTCTAAAAAAGATTCGAGATAAAGAAAGCCGTCCTGCGCAAAGGAGGTTTTGATTTGCGAAAATAATTGTTTTAGCTGAGTGGACGGCTCCAAACCTGCGAATTGACGGTCGGGTAAACGGGTTATGTTTGATCTCAGGGCCGTAAATTCACAAAAATCGCCTAAAACCTCCCGACCTGAGTGAGAGAGCGATGAAATATGGGTCTTGTGCTGCATACTGTCATAGAGTCGCGAAACTAATTCGGAGGCCTTGCCCTCCCAGGTGTCAAAATAAAACCGGGTTTCCCCGGATTCCACTATCAATGACCCCGCAAATTCAGGCAACTCCGGCTCTTCTTCATCAGAAATCTTCAGGACAAATCCCAGGTGATAAATATCACGATCTGCTTTCAGCTTTTCTTGGGGGTCAAAACAGCGATGAACCACGAGCCGAGCTTTGTTTTCTCCACCTTTGGGGGCCGTTTTTACATAGACCGAGCCTGTAAGTTTAGCCATAAAGCGAGCCAAAAGCGCATCCTCAGGGTTTGCTGGATGTACGGAAACATATTGAATTTGGTTTCGCTGCTGAAAATCAATAAACCTTAAACAGGTTTCATAAAAATGGTCTGGGTCAAAATACTGGACAGAGCTCACAGGAATCCGATCACCATCATCAGAGTAGCTTCCCAAAAGAATTTTTCCATAGAGCCTGAAATAGAGGCTCCTTGGCTCAAGCCCACCGTTGGCTAAAGGCGTAAGCTTAAGTTCGCGTTTAATGCGTTTATAAAGCTCTACATGAAATCCAAAATAATCTGGATGGTCTTTTAAAAGAGTCTGTAGCTCTTTTCTGGCTCCCAGATCCAAAAGCAATTGAGCCTTTTCTTCGAGAAAAACTTCAGAGAAAAACCCCTTTGTATCCAAAGTATCGAATAATTCCAGTGCTCGATCAAATAATCCCAGCTTACGATAAAGGTTTAAGACTTGCAGAATCTCGCGTGTGTGATCTGTTTTTTGCAAAAACAGAAGATCCAAATAATGGAGCACCTGACGATAATTAGCTTGAAACTCATGCAATTCAACCAGATCGCGAATCAGCTCCTCTTGATTGGGGTCCGCTGACAAAAGGGACTCGTACTCCTCTCTGGCTCTTTCTATGGCTCCCAGCTTAAAACAAACCCTTGCCCGCAGTAGCCGGGACTCCGAGTCCAGGCTTTTGACAGAGAGTTGCTCCAGGGACTCAAGGGCCTTGTGATAATCCCCAGATTCAAAGTGTCTTTGCGCGTCTAGCTTCAAGCCACTGCTGTTACGGCTCATTTTTATACGCTTGATTCGACCCATTGGCTATTCCCACCTGAAGATATTTCTATTACTCTCATTCTACAGGAGAACGTCAAAGGATGGGAAAGAGAGGTTTAACCTTAGGTCCCTTTGGTGTAAACTAGGCCCTTCACTTACCCCATCCGAGAACAAGCTATGCAAGAGAGCCAAAACGAAAACGTGCTAGATTTTGAGGTTTTAAAGGGCGTCACTCAGAATGACCCGGAATTTGAATTGGAGTTTATTCAAGGCCTGATTCGGAATTGTGAGGCGCTATTTGAAAAAATGGTGGCCGCCTTAAATGGCGCGGACCTTAGCGGATTTGTAGCTCTAATTCACCAGTATCGTGGGGTCATTCAATACGTTGCCGCAAGCCATATCAACCAGTTTGTGATTGCTACGGACGATAAGGCAAGACTAGACTCCACACCCCCCTCAGATCAGGAGTTTGAGCACCTTCAAAAGGACTTTTTTCTCGTCAAGCAAGCCCTCGACCAGCATGTTCAAGCCCTCGCCGAATGAAACCCCGTGTCCTGGCCGTCATTCCTGCTAGATTTGAATCCACTCGCTTACCGGGTAAACCTCTAATAAAAATTAAAAGCCGGGAAATGATCCTGAGGGTTTGTGACTCTGTATCAAAAATGGAACATATCTCAGACTTTCTGGTCGCTACGGATGACCAAAGAATTCTGGATACGGTAATTCAGGAAGGGTATTCTGCCGTCATGACGCTTGCCTCACACCAATCAGGCACAGATCGCGTGGCTGAAGCCGCACGCTTTAGAGATGAGGAGTACATTCTCAATATTCAGGGAGACGAACCCCTGCTTTCTGCAAAAAACGTGGATCAATTTATTGAAGAGAGCTTGGCTCAGGAAAAAAAGTTTGATGTTGCTACCTTAGCTTCCCCATTCAAGGACATCCAAGATTTGCAAAATCCGAATTCCGTAAAAGTTGTTTGCGACTCACAGGGGCGAGCACTGTATTTTTCCAGGTCTACCATCCCACACTCAGAGCCGCAAAAGGTTTTGGCTGCCAAGAAAGCTTTGAAGCATATTGGGGTTTACCTTTTTTTGCGAGACTCTTTGTTTTGGATGTCCAGCCTCAAGCCCTCGCCTTTAGAGCGCCTCGAAAGACTGGAGCAATTAAGGATCTTGGAAAATGGGGGCTCTATTTTTGTAGCTGAAACTCCCTGGGACTCGTTGGGAGTTGATACCGCTGAGGACCTTGCAAAGGCAGAGTCAGCTCTAGGAGACTGCGAAATACTATGAAGATTATTTTTGTAACCGGGGGGGTCATTTCATCGCTTGGAAAGGGCATTTTCTCCGCATCACTGGGCCACCTTTTAAAAAGCCGCGGACTTCTGGTCTGCATTCAGAAGCTGGACCCTTATATCAATGTAGACCCGGGAACGATGTCTCCTTATCAGCATGGGGAGGTGTTTGTTACCGAGGATGGAGCGGAAACCGATCTTGATATTGGCCATTATGAGCGCTTTTTAAATGAAAGTCTTTCCGCCTATGACAATGTCACCACCGGACAGGTTTATTCGAGCGTTATCAGCAAGGAGCGACGGGGAGACTATCTTGGAGCTACAGTCCAGGTCATTCCCCATATTACCAATGAAATCAAGTCGAGGATCTTTGCTGCAGGACGAGAAAAGAACTCTGAAATTCTTATCGTAGAGGTTGGGGGCACGGTCGGGGACATCGAATCCCTCCCCTACCTGGAATCCATCCGCCAGATCCGCCAGGACCTCGGCCCAGATCAGGTCATGTATATTCACCTGACTCTCGTACCCTATTTTGAAAGTGCCGGGGAACTGAAAACCAAGCCCACGCAACACAGTGTCAAAGAGTTGCGTTCTATCGGAATTTCACCGGACGTCATTGTCTGCAGGACGGACTCTTCTTTACCCCGAGGACTGAAAAAAAAGATCGCTCTGTTTTGTAATGTTCATACGCGCTCTGTGCTTGAGTGCGTCACAGCATCTTCTATCTATAAAGTTCCTCAGGTTTTAAAAGATGAAGGAATGCTGGAACTGGTCTCTCAGGCTCTTAACCTTGAATACCCCAAAGACGAGGACAGCTTCCTAAAGGCCTATGTTCATCAAGAAGTGGTCACTCAAAAAGAAGTCCGGATCGCCATGGTTGGAAAATATACCGAGCTGCAAGACTCCTATATGAGTATTGTCGAAGCCCTACGCCACGCGGGAGTCTTTTACCAATCCAAGGTAAAAATCCAGCTCGTAGACTCTGAGCAATGGTCTGAGGAAGACCTTGAACAGGTCAGCGGTATCCTGGTTCCGGGGGGGTTTGGCAGTCGGGGGACAGAGGGTAAGGTGTCGATTATTCGCCATGCTCGTGAAAACGGGCTTCCTTTTCTTGGAATCTGCCTGGGAATGCAATGTGCGGTGATCGAATTTGCCCGCCATGTCTGCAAGATCGAGGACGCGAATTCAAGCGAATTGGATGCAGACTGTGAGCACCCTGTTATTGACATCCTGGCTGAGCAAAAAACTATGCATGAAAAGGGTGGCACTATGCGACTTGGCGCGTACCCCTGCAGTGTAAAACCCGGGTCCCTCTTAGAAAAGCTTTACGGCCTCACCCATGTTTCAGAACGTCATCGACATCGATTTGAGGTCAATAACAGCTACCGTAGTATTCTTGAGGAAGGGGGGCTTAGCTTTTGCGGTGTTTCCCCAGATGAGACTCTGGTAGAGGTCGTGGAACTTGACGATCATCCATTTTATCTGGGTTGTCAGTTTCACCCTGAGTTTAAATCCAGACCCCATCAACCGCACCCCATTTTTCAGGGATTTGTGGAAGCCGTATTGAAGAAGGCAGATCATGATTCCTGAAACCACGCCTTTTCAAATCGATTCGCTTACCGTTGGCGGCAAATCCCCCTTTTTTCTGATCGCGGGTCCGTGTATCGCGGAGAGCCGCGATCTGCTTTTTGAGGTGGGGCGAAAAATGTCAAAGACCTGTCAGGACCTGGGCATCCCCTATATCTTCAAAACATCCTATGACAAAGCCAACCGTTCCTCGGTAGACGGCTATAGGGGCCCTGGAATCAAAACCACCCTGGGGTGGCTTGAGGAGCTAAAAACAGAACTGGGGGTGCCCATTCTAACCGATGTGCATAACCCCAAGGACTGTGCCATGGCCGCCAGCGTCGCTGATGTCTTGCAGATCCCAGCCTTCCTTTGCCGACAAACAGATTTGATTCATGCCGCCGCCGAAACCTCGCGTGCGCTGAATATAAAAAAGGGGCAATTCATGTCCCCATTTGAAGTGAAAAATATTGTTCAAAAAGCTGAAGCGTTTGGCAACTCTCGCGTATCCATCACTGAGCGCGGGTTTAGCTTTGGGTATAACAATCTCGTCGTCGATCAACGTTCGTTTCCCATCATCCGCGCATTGGGAATCCCCGTTGTTTATGACGCCACACATTCTGTTCAATTACCCGGAGGTCTGGGGTCTTCCACCGGTGGTCAGCGTGAGTATATTCCCAATTTGAGCCGCGCCGCTGTAGCCAACGGCATCGATGGACTTTTTATGGAGGTCCACCCGAAACCTGAAAAAGGCCTTTCAGACCCAACCACCATGTACCCACTCCACAAAGCACCAGAGCTTTTAGCAACCCTAAAAAAACTGGACCAATTGGTCAAAGCCACCCCCTGACGATGCGACCTACCATCTTAAAGTCTGCCGCCCAACTGGTTGAAGTTGAATCCGGCGCAATTGAATCCCTTAAAAACGTAGTTCAGGAGGAAGCTTTCATAAAAGCGGTAACTCTGCTCATGGAATGCAGGGGAAGAGTTGTCGTTACGGGCATGGGAAAGTCCGGACTAATCGCGAAAAAAATCTCTGCCACCCTGGCCTCTACCGGAACCGCCTCTTTGTTTTTACATCCGGCTGAAGCCTTGCATGGCGACCTGGGAATGACCCGTGAACACGATGTTTTTATTGCTCTATCCAATAGCGGCGATACGGAAGAGATCGTTGCCCTACTGCCGTCTTTGCGTCTTTTTGGAAACACGATTATCGCCATAACGGGAAAAGCCGACTCTACCCTGGCCCACGAAGCTGACGCCGCCAGTTTGTACCGGCTGGAAGAGGAGGGTTGTCCCATCGGACTGGCCCCCATGGCCAGCACAACGATTTCTCTTGTCCTTGGGGACGCTCTGGCAGCAACTTTAATGCAATTAAAGGGGTTTCAAAGGCGCGATTTTGCCCGCTTTCATCCTAAGGGCTCGCTGGGGCGCAAAGTGTTGACACGCGTACGGGATCTGATGATTCGCAAGATTCCCAAAATCCAGGAAGGGCAAAAGATGAACGAGGCCCTGCAAATCATGATTGAGACCAACCTTGGCGCTGTCATCGTGGCCGACTCTTCTCAATCCCTGGTGGGATTGATTTCCGACGGAGATGTGAAGCGGCATCTTCACCAGGAGATTGACTTTTTAAGTCTTGATGTCAGCTCCGTGATGACTCGAAACCCCCTGTCTATTGAACAGGACGAATTGGCAGAAACGGCTCTAAGGGTAATGGAAACTGGCGGCAATCCTATTTCAGTCCTTCCCGTGATCCATGAAAACCGCGTTGTGGGCCTGATCCGCCTGCATGATATTGTGCAGGCCAAAATCAAATGAAGTCCTTACCTTTTCTAGCGGTATTTAGTGATGTGGATGGTGTTTTAACCAGTGGGCACCTTTATATCGGTATGGATGGTACGGAGGTGTTCAAGCGCTTTCATGTACGTGATGGACTTGGAATCAAGTCTCTGCAAAAAAAAGGGATTCTTTTTGGTGTTATCTCCGGTCGGGATTCCTTGCCCCTTAGAGAGCGCATGCGCGAACTGGGGGTGAATGAGGTTCACCTCGGAAAGGATGAAAAACTGGATGTCCTAAGAAAAATCCTAAAATCACACTCCATCCCGGCAAACCAAGTTGCCTATCTAGGCGATGATCTTAATGATCTTTCGATTTTTGAATTCTTGAGGGAGCAGGGCGGTCTGGCAGCTTGTCCAGCAGATGCGGACCCAGTTGTACGTGAACGGGCGCATCAGGTGCTAAATACTCGCGGCGGGGAAGGAGTTCTGCGCGAACTCATAGACCTGGTGCTCAAAGCTGATCCGCAAAACTGCAATGGCTAAAACTGTTCTTAAAGGATTGGCAATTCTTGGAACCTTTTATCTTCTTTTTTGGGTTTATGACAGATACTTCCTACAAGTGTGGCATCAGTCTAAAAAGTCGGGAGACACTGAGATTCCCAGTGCGCGGGCAGACAAGGTCCTGATTCGTGCTTTTAATAAAAAAGGCTGGGTTCAGGTTAAGCTTTTTGGAACCACGGCCACAGTGGACGCAAAACTGGAAAATACAGGCATTAAGCCCGTGCATATGATTCTTTACGACCATGAGGTTCAGGGGCAGCGTAAAGCTACGATTCTGGCGCAGGAGGGTAAATATCATAAGGCTTCTCCAGCGTATTTTGAGTTGTTTGGAAAAGTAGAGGGTAATATTTTGCGCGGCTCTTCCCCTGGGATTCAAAAGGTTTTCACCCATAAATTGCTGTTTTACCCTGAACTTAATAAATTCGTGTCCCCGGGAAAATTCAAGATTGTGGACAGCGCAAATCAATCCATTATTTCGGGTGACTCTCTAGAGTATAATATCAAGGAAGAGAGGGGCGAGGTTCGGGGGTCCTTTCTCTTGCGTCACAACGAAGATCCTACATCCATTCAGCGTGAAATGAACCAGGAGTTTTCACATGAACCTTAAGACCGGAACGCTTCTCATAGTTTTCAGTCTCCTGACTTTGGAGATCTTTGCAGCCGAAAAAACGGTTACTCGGTCTCTATATTCCTATTTCAACCAAAAATCAGGAGAACTGGTTCTCAAGGGCGATGCCAGCATTTTGCGAGATAATTTTTCACTCTTTGCTAATGAGATCTATTATAAGGAAGAAAAAAAAGAGGCTTTCGCAAAGGGTCAGGTGCGCCTGGTAAGCCCTGACTTTACGCTCTATTGTGGCCAAATGCGGGTTTATCTCAAAGGAGGGGCCCTCACTCAGAGCCTTGCCGAAGATGATGTGATGGTCATCGCGCAAAAACATCCTAGACTCGTGGAGACACGGGGCTCTGATGGAACCTATACCCAAATTACCGCCGTTGAAATCAAGTTTTATAAGCGGGATCAACGCGTAGAGGCCTTTGAGAATATCCGTCTGGTTCGCTTTCTTGACGGCACAGTTCCCAAAGAGGAAGTCAAAATAACCGGGGACTATCTTGAGGTCCTGAGTCAGCAAAAAAAGATTCTTGTGAAAAACAATGTCGAGCTTAAATCTGAACAAATCACCGGAATTGGTGAACGGCTCATTTACTATCAAGAGGATGCAAAGTTTTATCTGCTTGGAAAAGCGCGTATCCGCGAATATGACACCAGGGGCCGAGTGCGGAATGAAATCTCCAGTCATCGAATCCTGCACCTTCTTAAAGAAAAGCGAACCATCCAAATGGGAGGGGTGGAGGGAATCTTGGAGATGAATTAGAAATGCAGGAACTCCAGGTAAGGCATCTACAAAAAGCCTATAAGGGTCGTACAGTCGTCGAGGATGTAAGCTTGAGCCTGCGCACGGGCGAAATTATTGGCCTGCTAGGACCCAACGGAGCTGGCAAAACCACCAGTTTTTATATGGTGGTCGGCCTGGTCAAAGCTGACAGCGGTGTCATTCAGGTCAATGAAATGGATATTACCTCGTTGCCCATGGTTGAGCGAGCTCGTATTGGAATCGGCTATCTGGCTCAGGAAGCTTCAATCTTCTGGTATCTGAGTGTCGAGGATAATATTCTTGCGATTTTGGAATTTAAGGACCTCACGGCTGTAGAACGCAAAGACAAGGCTGTAGAATTGATGGATCACCTTGCCCTCAGCCATGTATCTCAAACCAAAGGGATCTCGCTTTCCGGGGGAGAGCGCAGAAGAGCTGAAATTGCCCGGGCACTGGCAACGGATCCGTCGTTTTTGCTGCTGGATGAACCCTTTGGCGGCGTAGACCCCGTTGGCGTGGGCGCCATTCAAAAAATTATCCAGAATTTACGCAAAACCCGCGACCTTGGCATTTTGATTACAGACCACAATGTGCGCGAAACACTTAAGATCACAGACCGGACCTATGTCATGAACCAGGGCCGCATTCTTGTCTCCGGCGGAGTGAATGAAATTATTTCCAATGCAGAAGCCAAGAAAATCTACCTCGGCGAAGATTTTTCAATGTAAATCCTGCAAGATGAAGATCTTGGGGTGTGTTAATATATGCCCATGCAGCAAACCCTTCATAAGGCCCAGGTGGCCGGGATGTTTTATCCGGCAGATCCTAAAGAATTGGAAACCCAGGTTGAATCCCTCCTGAACCAGGCTCAAGAAAAACCATCCGACCCTGCTGTATGCGGACTCATTGTTCCCCATGCCGGTTATGTGTACTCGGGGGCTACTGCTGCAGAAGCTTATATCAAGATTAAGAACTCAAACTACGATCGTGTCATAGTCTTAGGACCCATGCATCGACAGTATTTTCCAGGAATCTCTGTTTTCTCGCAAGGGGCTTTTGAAACCCCACTGGGCAAAATTGAAATTGATGAAGCCTTCGCTTCGCAACTGATTCAACCTGAGCTCAAATCCCGCTTTTACCCCCAGGCCTATGCCCTTGAACACTCCATTGAAGTGCACCTTCCGTTTCTTCAAACCATACTCTCATCATCGTTTAAATTAGTTCCCATCTTGATCGGAGATCTTGGACCCGAAGCCATGGACGCGTTTGCCAATGCTCTGCGCTTAGCCCTAAGCAATGATGAGCAAAAAACCTTGGTTGTGGCAAGCACCGATTTCTCACATTTTCACCCGGATGCTACAGCAAGAGAATTGGACCAGGAAGGTAAAACCCATATTTTGAACGCAGACCCTGAAGGCCTCTGGTCTGCCAATCATGAAAACAAATGCTCACTTTGCGGGATTCACCCGGTTTACACCCTCTTAAGATTGTTTAAAAGTTGCTGTCCTGAATTCTTGGCTTATTCAAACTCCGGTGAAACCACCCAGGACTTCAGCAGCGTTGTAGGCTATATGTCTTTTTCAATCACCTCCTGACTTAAATCTAACTATGGAATGGGAACCTGTTTATCTTTCGCTTTTTCGCTGTGAAAACCTTGGAGAAGCCCATGAAAAAAACATCCAGGAGGTCTTATCCACGGATCGATTCGATGAAGAGGGCCCCCTGGGGGAATTTATTCGGGGGCTAATAGCCTCTATGCTGAAAAAAAAGGCTTCTCTAGTGCCCCAGGCCAGTTGCCGAGCCTTCCAGTTCGCTCAGGACTCAGAAGGAGACTCAGACCGACGTCTTTGCGACCAACTTTTGCACGCCGTCAGTCTTTCTGCTTTTAGTTCTCATGCCCAGATTTTAGCCACAAAATATGCTAAAAGCCCTAGAGCGCGTGAAGGTTTATTATTTGTTTTCAATTCAAACCTGGTACTCAGCAAATCTTTGTCGCCTGTTTTAAGCGTTTTCAAGACTGATTTTCAGCCTGGAATTTTACCTCAGGGGGCTGAACTATCGTTTCACTCCAACCTGATTCTTCCCGAATTGAAAAAGGGGTTGTTTTATCCCTATCATGATGGCCTGCGCTTTCATCTCGATCAGGTCAAGTTATTTCAAAGCTCCAGTTCTGATTATTTTCAGCGCTTATTTCAGCTTCAATCGCTACCCGACCGCGAGGAAATCATCGACAAAGCCCTGAAAACTGAGCTTGAAGAGCGTGACCCCGGCACTTATGCCAAGTATTTTGACGCGCCGGTTCAATCTCGATCTAAAAAGCGTGAGGTTTTTGGGCCTACACGCAAAATAGCAGATGAAGACTTGATGTCTCCAGATCGAGTTGTGGTCCTAAATTATAAAACCCAGGAACGTGTGGCTCAAGATCAGGACTATCCTATTCGGTTACGACTCAAAATAGATGAGTCTTTGCAGTTTGAGGGTCGCGTGGATCAGATGAATAGAAATTACTACTTCGCCCGCGAAGGTCTCGAGAAGTTTCTAATTATTCGTGGCAATAAATTTGAGACTGGAAATCATTTCCAATCGGTTGAGTTTATGGAGCTTGAGTCCCTTGACGAAGCCCTTCATCGAATTTTAGGCCCCGATAAGGATGAGACTAAATAGTGTGGTTTTTTGC
>CAZRLV010000014.1:0-19400 GCA_964600955.1 uncultured bacterium | reverse complement strand
CCAGCTTTGTGGCAGATGATCTCATGGAGATGACCATTCCTTTTCCATCGCGCAAGGTTAAAATTGGGCAGACCTGGAAACATCAGTATTCTTACAATCTTCCCCAGGCACAGAAAGCTAAAATAAAGGTGGCTGGAGTATTTCGCCTGGCGGGGGTGAAAGGAAAGTTTGCCCGTGTAGTGGGCAAGTTCAGGGCGACCATTCCCACCAGTGAGGGCCTTGAGTATGAGGGTAGGGTGTCCTTAAATGCTGAAGTTTATTTGAATCTGAAATCAGGTAGTTTGGAGCGTGGCCGCCTCAGTACAGATCTGCGTTACTACTCCCGCACGCCATTAGCTAAGGCTTTTTTTGAGTCCAGTAAAAAATCAGCAAGAATTGGGTATCGCATTCATTTTCTAAGCCTTTTTGAGAGGATAGATCGTTGAGGTCCAGGCACGGGCTCACCCTCATAGAAATCATCATTGCCGTTTTGATCGTGGTTGTGGCGATTGTTCCGGTGTTTGATATGATTTCAGGTGCAACCCGAGGGGTTGCCAGCGTGGAAGAGGAAACCGCTGCCTTTGCCCTGGCAACAGAGGCTGCCGAATGGGTAAAGGCTCTTTCCTATAAGGAGCTACGCTATGAGTTGGGTTCTTTGGCAATTTTCCCAAAAAACAGTATGCAGGCTTTAGAGGGTGGGGTTGTTTTTGTAGAATCCCCGGTTAAAACCTATGAGGCTGGTGGCACTCGAGTAGACTATGAACCGGCAGAACAATTCAAAATATACAACCGTAGAACCCGAATCCATGCCCCAGCTATATCCGATGGTTCCATAAAAGTTGAAGTCAATGTGAAATGGGAATCCAGGATGAAAAGCGGCTCCGAAGGAATCCAACACGAAGTAAAACTACAGTTTTTACGGTATGAATTGTGAGGAAAAGAGAATTAACCACGAAAAAAGAAAAAAAAGGTCGTAAAAATCTTTATCTTCATTCTGAATTCTGTCTTCTGACTCCTGAATTCTAGATTATTTATGAAATCCAAGAAAAAACAAATTCTTCAAAGGCCTGAGTCTCCTACCCATATGGGGATCAATCTTGTCGGTTTAGTCTGTACTGTTTTTTGTATCTGGTTGATTCGCAATTTTGGTGGCGATTTGAGCCTGCTGCATACGTCGATTCTCCTTCTTTTGTCGTTGGCCCTGCCCATCGTTTTTTTGGAGTCTATTTTCCTCAAATCATTTTTGAGGTCATCCACCGGCATTGATTGGAAGAGCGATAAGTCTTGGAATTATAAGCGTGTCCTGATCAAGTACGTAGGGTTTCTGGAGACCCTTGGACTCTGTGCTCTGCTGTATTGGATGCTGCCTGAATATCAGGGTTCATTCTACGATTCTTATTATGAATTTTTAGACCTTGCGCTTCCTCCGCTTCTGATCTTGGCAATCCCTTATTTTATGCTAGTAGATCGCTATCAGGTAGAGCCTGAAGATGGCTATTGGCATCTTTGTATGGCCAGTCTGTTTCAGTTCGAGAGAGTAGACCGGAATCTTCTTGTTCAGCATCTTTTGGGCTGGTTGGTCAAAACCTTTTTCCTGGCTTTAATGTTTACGTATTTTACGCGAAAGGTTCATTATTTCAGGGCCGTGGATCCCCTGGTTTTGCTAACAAGTTATAAAGGGATCTATGATTTTTTCTACCAGGTGGTTTATGGAATTGACCTGCTCTTTGTCACCGTGGGTTATATCATGACGCTGAAGCTTCTCGATTCGCATATTCGCACCACCGAGCCGACTTTTTTGGGTTGGTTTGTCTGTCTTGAGTGCTATCAGCCCTTTTGGTCTTTTTCTTCGAAAAACTATCTGGCTTATAGTGATAAAACCTCATGGGGCTATTGGTTTGGCAATGATATTTTGTTTCCGGTATGGGCCTTGATGATTCTGATTTTAATCGGGATCTATGTCTGGGCGACTATTCCCTTCGGTATACGCTTTTCAAATCTGACCAACCGAGGTATTTTCACGAACGGACCATACCGCTATACCAAGCACCCGGCCTATGTCTCCAAAAACATCTCCTGGTGGTTGATCTCCATGCCCTATTATTCACTCGATGGAACCCCAGAAGCCATACGCCATTGCCTGCTTTTGCTCTGCGTAAACCTGATCTATTTTCTGCGAGCCCGCACCGAAGAGCGGCATTTATCCAAAGATCCAGACTATATTGCCTACGCCGAGTACATAGAAAAACACGGAATCTTCTCCTGGCTGGGCTGGCTCATCCCCATTCTAAAATTCAAGCCTGGCAAAATGCTGAATCTGTGAAGAGGGGAGTTTTAACCACGAAAAACACGAAAGGTTGAAGAAAAGAGAAGATGGAACCCCCGGTCAAGCCGGGGGTTCCATTCAAAAGGTCGTAAAGAATCTTCTTCATTCTGAATTCTTGAGTTCCTCTCCTCCGACCTCAAAGCCTACCCCCCTTTAAGCCTTTCCTAATACAGCGCTTGCCTGCAACAGGCGAATTTGGCCTGGGTGGGGCTCTTTTTAACTACGATATGATTTTCAAGCCCTGTGACTAGAATCTCGTCGTTGCCCTCATCTTTGAGATGGATGCGGGCTTTTTGGCTCTCATAGCTTCCCCCGGGCGTGAATCCGGCGGGGATTCTTTCAATCTGGGCTCCAGAATCAGGGGCTCCGTCTGAATCTAGCTTCAGTCGGTAAAGTGCCCCGTCATCGGCTAGGAAATGGATGTAACTGGCCCCGCTAGCATAGGAGCTGTTCATATGCACGATGACAACATTGGTCAGACTTTCTCCTCCGGTTAGACTGCTGAGGTTTTGGCTTACGATACTAAACCCTGGATTCAATCCAGCACTGTCCGCTTTATAATAAAGGATATTGCCGCTTGCACTGAGGTCCTTGGAGACATAACAATGGTCCTCCTTGGGGCAGTGGAAGTGAACGGAGTCATCCCCATTAAAGAGTTTTAGGGTACTTGATTGTACGGCGTAGCTGTCATCGCTCTCCTTAAACGTCAGATAATCGACAAGGGTCCCGGTCTGCGGGAAAATAAATTCCCAAACATCATTGAAGCGGCTGCCCTGGTCCCCGGATAGCAGGTAAAGTTTTTCATTCAAAACAGCCGCGCCTGCATTGTGGCGAGCCGACCATTCCCCGTTTTGGACCTGAACCCAGGTAGACCCGTTCGTGGAATTCCAGACTTGAGTTTGATGCGTTGCCCCGGCTTTGCCCCCCAGAACCCAGATCTTATCCAGGTTATCGCTGGGGTCTGTATGGATCGCAACAGAGAGCCCATCCCCACCGGTCCAGTCCGCCTCCGAATCGACCTCCACCCAGTCCACCGCATCCGTGGTGGACCAAACATCGCGCGCGCTGGCTCCGTCATAGCCTCCTAGAACCCATAATTTACTGGCAAATGTGAGCGCTCCAAAACTTCGCCTCGATGCAAAAGGGGCGTCTCCGTGATCCGTCCACAGTAGTCCATTAGGGTCATTGGTAGACCAGAGATCCCGTCGTTGTCCACCATCACCTTCCCCGCCGATGAGATAGAGTCGATCATTGAAAACCAGGGTTTGATGCCGGGACCTTGGGGTAAAGAATGCGTCATAAGCTCGGGTCGGAGGAGTGAAATTAGCGCTCCAACGTGCAATGCCTTTGCTGAGTCGAACCTCATCTAAATAGCCGCTTAAGATTCTTGAGCCAGCCTCACTACTCCCAAGAAAGAGATCAGCTCCAAGGTCCTGGAGATCGCCACCGGACTGAACCGTGGTAGTGCCGGACTGTGTACCGTCCAGGTAAAGATTAATATCAGACCCACTACGCACCAGGGCCACATGCACCCACTGTCCAACAGTTAGCGCTACGGTTGAATCAAGAGAGATTTTCGTGTTGGAACTGTTTTTATAGATGGATCGAACAAGGTTATTATCCAGGAGTTCAAGGGTATGCAGATTATTATCATCCACCCTCTGGTTGATAATCCGTCTCGGCCCAGCACCGTTGCCCTCGCGGTCATAGACCCAGAAATCCAGGGTGAAATCCTGGGTTCCAAGGGTCCAATCCACCGAATCCGCGCTCTTGAGCGTGTCCACCTTTGTCTCATCAAGATCCGAGGACCATGTATCGTTATAAACTGAACTTGCGCTGTTTCCGCCTACGACCCAGACCCTGTCATTGAAAACGCCTGTATCATGGGCATAGCGCACACCCCACTGAGCTGGCAGTGTGGTTTGGGTCCAGTTGGCTCCATCCGTTGATTTCCAGATATCGTTTTTGGTGCTGCCATCAAAGCCCCCTAGTACATAGAATGCACCGTTAAGACTTTCTACAGAATGCATATAGCGTTTGCTCCAGGCAGCTGCGCCAGTGACCTGGGTCCAGGTCTCGCCATCCGAGCTGGACCAGACGTCATTTTCACTGGTGGAGGAATCCGTATGATACCCTCCAAAAATCCAGAGCTTATCTGTCCCGTCAGAAAACGTCGTGGCCGCCAAAAATGACCTGGAAGTCCAGGGGGCATCTCCGTGATAGGTCCAGGCCACTCCCGTGGCATCAGAGGTGGACCAGACATCCGAGATATCATTTAATCCACCGTTGATACGGCCTCCGAGAATATAGAGCCGATCCTGAAATACCACGGCCTCATGTCCGTCGCGGTCAGTGATGAAGGCATCGTAGCTACGGGTCATGGGGGTAAAGTCAGTAGTCCAGCGTGCCCGGCCCTTATTAAAGCGCATCTCATCCACATAGCCCTTGAAAACCTCGGACCCCACTCCTGTGCCCCCGAGATAGACTTTGGCTGAGAGGTCTTGGAGATCTCCCCCATTTTGGACACTGCCGCTTCCGGACGCGGTACCGTCCAGGTAGAATTTCAAATTGGACCCAGAGCGTACCAGGGCTACATGCACCCATTGATTAGTGGCAAGAGCCGTGTCTGAATCCAGGCTAATCTTAGCTGAACCCCCGTTTGTGTAGGTTGAGCGTAGTTTATTATTATCTAGAATCTCCAGGCTGTGGAAATTATTCTCATCCACTTCCTGAGAGAAAATACTGCGGGTGCCGCTTCCGGCATAGTCAGTGTTATAAACCCAAAAATCAAGGGTGAAATCCGTGGTGCCTGGAGTCCAGTCGGTGGAATCTGCTAATTCCAGAAAATCGACCTTGGAATAGTCCGGTTCTTCAGAGGACCAGACCTCAGAATAGCCTTGAGTTCCGCTTCCTCCGAGGAGCCAAATTTTTCCATCATGCGCGGGTGCACTGTGACCCGATCTTGCCTCCCAGGGACTGGTGAGGGTGTTTGAGGTCCAGGTCACTCCATCACTGGAAGACCAGATCTCATTCACTTCGGTGGATGTGGTTCCGCCTAGAAGCCAAAGTTTATCACCCAGGGCGGTCAGGCTATGGTGAACCCTGGCATCCCAAGCAGCATTACCTTGATTGGTCCAGGTTTCCCCATCACTGGTAGACCAAAGATCGTTCTGCTTGGTGGGGGTTTCTCCACCGCTGACCCAGATCTTTCCACCAAAGGCTGTGGCCCCAAAGCCATCTCTGGCCTCCCAGGCGGCATCGCCATGAAAGGTCCAACTGACCCCGGCACTGTCCCCGGTGGACCAGAGGTCGTTTAGGCGATTACTACCATCATAACCCCCCATAATCCACAGCCGGTTGTTAAAGGTCAGGGCTGTGAACTGATCACGGGCTCTCCAGAAGGTTTCATAGGGTGAACCAGGAACAGAGAAGTTTGTTGTCCAGCGTGCGACCCCTTTACTCACTCGGACTTCATCTAGATAACCGCTGATAATTTTTGAGCCAGCCTCACTGCTTCCCAGATAAAGATTTGCCGCTAAATCCTGGAGATCTCCCCCACCTGCAACAGCCCCACTTCCGGCTTCATTCCCATCGAAGTAAAATTTTAGATTAGAACCGTTTCGCACCAGGGCCACATGTATCCATTGATTGGCCGTCAGGACGGAGGAGGAGTCCAGACTGGTTTTGGCTGTGCCTCCGTTTTTATAGGTGGAGCGCAGGGTATTGTTATCGAGAATTTCCAGGCTGTGCAGGTTACTATCATCCACCCTTTGGTTGAGGATGCGCCGCACCCCGGCCTCACTGCCTTCACGGTCATAGACCCAGAAATCCAGGGTGAAATCACCCGTCCCGAAGGTAAAATCACTGGAGTCTGTAACCCGCAGGAAGTCTACTATGCTCTCATCAAGATCCGAATCCCAAACCGTATTTTGAACTGTATTAGGTCCATCGTCCCAGCCTCCAAGGACGAAAACACGATTATTCATGACCTCAGCCCCCTGCCCATAAAGACTGCTCCAAGGGCCTGGAAGGCTGGTCTGGGTCCAATCAACCCCATTGGTTGATTTCCAGATATCGGAAAGACCCGAACCGTTATAGCCCCCGACCAGAACCAAGGTCCCTGAATAGTCAACGATGCTGTGGTGAGAACGTGTGGGCCAATCAGCACCGGCGCTTTCCTGGGTCCAGGTGGCTCCATCCGTAGTAGACCAGACATCATTTTTGTAGCTGCCGTCATTCCCCCCAAAGATCCAGATTTTCTCAGTGCCATCCGAGAAAACGGAAGCTGCAAAAGCTTTGCGTGACCACGGGGCTTCTCCATGATAGATCCATCTAGACCCAGTTGAATCAGTAGTAGACCAGACATCACTGAGAGCATTACCTTGATCATCGGCTCCTCCCAGGACATAAAGCCTGCTTTGATACGTCAGTGCTTGATGGGCATGGCGATCTCTGAAAATGGCATCATAGGCTTTAGACATCACTGTGAAGTCTGCGCTCCATCGAGCCTTGCTTTTGCTCCAGCGTATTTCATCAACATAGCCGTCAAAAACTTCATTGCCCTGATCATTTGCCCCGATCAACAAATCCGCTGAAAGATCCTGCAAATCACCACCGCCTTGAACTGAAGCACTGCCAGCTTCTTTCCCATCCAAGTATAGTTTGAGATTGGAGCCTGTTCTCAGCACAGCTACATGCACCCACTGGTTTTGGGTGAGAACACTCGTGGAACTCAGGCTTACCTTCGTGGTACCGGAGTTTTTATAGGTAAAAAGAAGGGTGTTATCGCTTTGAACTTCCAGGGTTTGCAAGTTGTTCGTATCGACCTCTTGCGCCACGACACTGCGAGTACCATTACCTGTGGCTTCTTGATTATAGAGCCAAAGGTCCAGGGTGAAGTTTGTAGTCCCCGGGGACCAGTCCTCTGAATCAGCCAGGGTGAGAAAATCAACATCGAGATCTTCAAGATCCGATGAATAAACATCAGAGAACTCGTTTGGGTTTTGTCTGCCGCCGCTCAGATAAGCCTTGGAATTAAACACCTCGACCTGATGATAGGCTCGGTTGGAATAGAGGCTTTCCAGAGTGGAAGAAGTCCAGTTGATTCCATCAGAACTACTCCAAACATCATTAACTTGTCCGCTGGCTGTGGTGCCCCCCAGGACTCTCATTTTCCCACCTAAAACCGTGGCCTGAAAGAACTCCCTAACACTCCAATCTGCGTCTCCTTCTTCAGTCCAGACTTCCCCATCACTGGAAGACCAGAGATCATTCAATCGCCCTCCGTCATAGCCGCCCATTACCCAGAGTTTATTGTCAAAACTGACAGCCTGGTGCGCACGCCTGGGACTCCATCCTGCCTCTCCGTGGTAGGTCCAGTTGATGCCGTTAACATCATTTGTTGACCAGACATCGTTGACCCGACCCTTATCCGTCTGACCACCCATCATCCAGATTCTCCCGTTGTGGGTAATTGCGCCATGGTATCTGACCGGATCCCAGAATATTTCATAGGCTTTCGTGGGTGGGGTAAAGTTCTGAGACCAGCGGGCAATTCCATTGCTCAAACGAATCTCATCCAGAGAGCCCTTGAAAACCCCTTTACCATCCTTGTGAGAGCCCAAGAAAAGATCAGCTGCGATGCTTGGGAGAGTCCCACTGACGGAGGCACTGCCAGCATTGACTCCATTGATATAAGGCTTGCAGTTGGTTCCGTCACTGACGATGGCTATATGGACCCACTGAGAAGAGGGAAGCGTGGCTGTTGTGGTAAGCGATACCACGGTCGATCCACCGTTTTTGATGACGATATTCATTTTTTGATCGTCTAGAATTTTGATGTGCCAGGTGTTATTGGTGTCCACCTCATGATTGAGGATATAGCGCTCGCCTGCTCCTGCACTCTCTGTATCATAAACCCAAAAATCCAGGGTCCAGTTACTGCTCAGGTTGAAGTCATCTGAGTCAGAAATTTTGAGATAGTCAATTTTGCCTTCATCCAGGTCCGAGGACCAGGTGTCACTATGAGGTGTGCCTGCAATCGGTTCACCCCCTGTAACCCAGACTTTTCCGCCCAAAACTGTCGCCCCAAAATTGAGCCTGGCGGTCCACTGAGCGGGGAGGGCGGTTTGGGTCCAGGTGGTACCATTGGTTGATCGCCAGATATCGTTTTCATTCTGGGTGCTATAGCCTCCCATTAAAACCATCTGTCCATTATAGTTGACCACCGAGTGGCCGTAGCGGGCACTCCAGGTAGAAGAGCTGGCCTCCTGTATCCAGGTGTTGCCATCCTCAGTGGACCAGACATCGTTTGTACTACCAGATGCTCCTTGTCCCCCCATGACCCAAATTTTTTCGGTTCCACTGGAATAAACCACTGTACTTCTAGCACCCCTCGCCGACCAGGGAGCCTCGCCATGATCGGTCCAGGAGGTTCCGCTTGAATCTGAGGTGGACCAGACATCCGAGAGATAGTTCGCGCCGTTATATCCCCCCAGGACATAAAGTCTGCCCCCAAAAGACACGGCACCGTGAGCAAAACGCGGCTCAAGGAAGGCGTCATAGGCTTTCGAGCGAGGCGTAAAGTCAGAGGTCCAACGGGCAATTCCCTTGCTGATGCGTATTTCATCCAGGAAACCATTGAGGACACGCAGACCATCATCTCGTATTCCGAGCAACAAATTGGCATTGATACCCCCAAAGCTATCAGCAGTGGAACTATTCGCTTTCTGGGTTCCGTCGATGAAAAGATAAGTATTGCTGCCGGAGTGTACTAAAGCGAAATGGTGCCAGGCATTGGCTGAGAGACTGCTGATGGGTGTTGTCAGTGAATTGATATGCGTATTGCCGCCGGTGACATAAGTGGCCTGAAGTTGATTATTGGAAGTGATATTGATATTGAAACGATTACTGTTATCTTGTTTATGGTGCATGATTTTCTGGCTCTTAGAGCTGCCTCGATGGTAGACCCAGCCATCGATGGTAAAATCATCCGAGCCAAAGGTGAAATCGTTTGATTCGGGAATATTTAGGTGATCCGGTGTGGTTAAATCAGACTTCCAGACATCATTCTTGAGGGAGCCGTCCGATCCGCCCATAATATAGACTTGATCGTTAAAAACAGTGGCCTGCAGGGAAGATCGTGCGCTCCAGTTGGCGTTGAATGTGGTCTCAACCCAGGTTGAACCATTAGAAGAATACCAGACATCGCTCTTATCGGTTCCCGAGGCATCCCCCCCCAAGACCCAGAAATTATCATTGAAGTCCACAACCTCATGAAAAGAGCGTGCGCTCCATCCGGCAGACGCTGTGACCTGGGTCCAATTCTCTCCGTCAGTGGACTTCCAGACATCGTTTAAATCTCCTGATCCCGAATTACCACCAAAGACATAGAAAACATCTGAGCCGCTTTCACTACGTACAATGATTTCATGGCCGTAGCGCGCGGACCAGGAAGGTGTCGCGTGTTCTTTCCAATGAACGCCATCTGTAGTAGACCAGAAGTCTGCGATGGCGTTGCTGGCATTGCGTCCGCCTGCGATATACCAGGAACTACCCGAATAAACGGCCGCGAAGTCCCTGCGGGCCGAGAAACGCCGCTGAGGAGAAGTTGGAGGGGTAAAATTAGCAGTCCAGCGAGCCACACCCCGCGAAATACGCACCTCATCCATATAACCCTTAAAATAGATGGGGTCTCCGTTGCCATTGGTGGCATAACCTAAATTAAGCCCAAAGCTAGTGATGGTTGGGATCGGACTTGAATCCGAAAAACTTCCTTTTGAGGTGCCGTCAACAAAAAGTTCGAAGGTCTTGCCACTGCGTACAAGAGCAATGTGATACCAAGTATTAGCGCTAAAATTTGTATTCCACTGAGATGTATTTCCATTGATGACGGCAGCACCGCTGTCAACGGCATGGAAATATGTGTCCCCAAATTCATCCACCCCTAAATACCAGCGTTGATTCACATTGCTCCATTGACCAACCAGTGGTCGAAGGGTGTCGAGACCTTTGAATCGGACCCATAGATCAATGCTAAACCTGTCGGAGCCAAAACGAAATTCAGCACTACTTTCAGTGGTTAGATAATCCCCGCTTCCATCAAAGTAGATGGAGGTGTTTCCAAATTTTTTCTGATCTGTTTCATGGTGCACATTGCCACTAGCGGTCAGACTGCGACCAGGGTTATTCTTTGAATCCGAAGAATCAGAAAAGCTGGTATTTCCATCTGTGCTATCGGAGTGAACCAGGAGGTTGGTACGCCAATGCACCTCCGCCCAGGTAGCACCATCGGTTGAAGTCCAGGCGTCGTTTGTCAGCTTGCGGCCATTGCTGCCACCAGCCACATTCAGGGAGGAACCATCTGAGACGAGGATGTGGCCCGAGCGTGCCTCCCATTGACGGTAGCGTCCATCGGCGACATTAAAATCAGAACTCCAGCGTGCCACACCCTTTGAGATTCTAAACTCATCAATAGATCCATCCAGGTATTCAAATCCTGACGGATCCCCACCCGCAGCCGGGTAACGTCTGCGGCCGATTTCAAGCGGATCGGAAAAATTTGGAAAGGCCGCGTTGTCTGTTTCAGTGCTGACAAACTCTCCATTAATAAAGGCGTGGAAGCTAGAGCCTTCTCGCACCAGGGCAATATGATTCCAGCCATCGGTTTGAATACTGCTACCCCAATCGAGATTAATGAGGGTATTCCCGGATGATTTTACAAATAGGCTTAAGCCCCCGGAACTCGTGACTGCGAAATACCAGCGATTATTGTCGTTACTTTGTTTCCCAAAAAATCCTGAATAGTCATTATTGGTATTATTTAAAAAGACCCAGAAATCAATCGTAAAGTCGCCACTACCGAACTGGAAATCTGTGCTATTAGCCACGCTTAAATAATCCCCAGTTCCATCAAATTTTATGGCCGAATTTCCAAAGAGGGAAGGCGAGGTGTCATGGTGGACGTTGGAACCACCTGGGAGACTGATGGAGTGATTATTACCTGAAGAGTCTTCAAAACTGGTGCTGTTATCTACGTGATCGGAGTGGATCAATAATACGGTTTCACTATCAGCAGTATTCTTCTGGGTCCAGGTGCTGGCGTCGGTACTGGTCCAGATTTCATCGGATAGTCCACTAGCGTCCCTGCCCCCTGTCAGGTAGAGGGTATTGCTGAGGTCTAAAACTTGATGGCCTGTACGAGCTGAGAAGTCTGCCGAACTTGTGGTTTCAATCCAGTTGTCCACCCCGTCAAATTCAATGGCTGTGTTGTCAAATTTCTTCTGACTAGTCTCGTGATGGACGTTCCCGTTTACCGTAATGCTATGACTGGAATTGGAGGAGTCCGTCACGGTAGTATCACCATCTGTGGAATTACTATGAACTAAAAGTTTTGTATATTCCTCGTAAGGACTGTTTACTTTGGTCCATGATGCCCCCGTGGAAGAATGCCAGACGTCATTTGAAGATCCCCCGGAACCCTCGCCTCCAATCACCCAAAGTTCATCAGAGAAAACCGTGACCCCCGCATGGCGGCGTCTACTGAATTGATTCACGCCGGGTGTGGCCGTATCGCCGAGCGCCTGAGCCCAGATTTGGCCGTCGGTGGACGAGTAAACATCGTTTCGCATTTGACTTGATCCGTCTTGTCCTCCAATCACCCAGAGCTTGGAATTGTGGTTTGCGATCCCGTGAGATCGTCGAGCCACCCAGGCGGCACTTGCCGTGGTCTCTTCCCATAAATCCACCCCATCAAACTCAAGAGAGCTGATGCCAAACTTCTCCTGGTCTGCTTCATGATGCACTTGACCGTTGGTACTAATGGTGTGGGAGGAGGTTGAGGCGTCGGTCACTATGGTAGTTCCATCAGCGGAACTGGAGTGTATTAAGAGCTTTGTGTATTGCTCGGTGGGGGTGCTGACCTGGGTCCAGTCTGATCCGTTGGAACTATGCCAGACATCGTTGAGTTTATCACTTCCGTCGTGGCCCCCTAAGACCCAGATTTCATTATCGAATACTGTGGCGGCATGGTAGCTCCTCTGGCTCCATTGTGTTTCATCTGGAGAATTGGTGTTTGCCAGGACTGTGGTCCACTCTGTGCCATCATTGGAGGAAAATACGAAGTTTTTCTGCCCTGACGTGATTCCCCCAAGTATCCAGAGTTTATTGCTATGTACTACGGACTCATGAGCGTAAAGCTCACCCCAGGGGGCGCTATCTGCGTGCTTTGTCCAGAAGTCCTTGCCGTCAAATTCTATGGAGCTAGTCCCAAACTTCTTTTGATCCGTTTCATGATGTACCGTGCCATGCGTAGTGATGGTATGACCGGAACTAGACTCGTCGCTGAAGTTGGTGTTTCCATCCGTTGAGTTGCTATGCATCAAGAGCTGCGTAAACTCTTCGTATGCAGTTGTGACTGCGGTCCATGTGGCTCCATCGGTGGAGTGCCAGATCTTGTTGTCCTGGGTGCTCCCTCCCTCGATTTTGGTTTCACCGCCGATAACCCAAATCTTATTTGAGAACACAGACGCTGCATGTGAGGCGCGTTGTGTAAATTGAGTTGGATCTGGAATTTTTGCATCCGCTAGAACCTGAGTCCAGGTTTCTCCATCCGTAGATGAATAGACATCATTTCTCACCCGTGTGGGCGCAGTTCCATCATCACCCCCGATAACCCAAAGCTTGGAATTGAAAACAACGGCTTCATGATTATAGCGAGCGTCCCAGGCAGCACTGGCCGTGGTTTCCTCGAAGAAGTCCTGTCCGTCAAATTCTATTGAAGTGGCATTGAACTTTTTCTGGTCCGTCTCATGATGCACATTCCCACTGACGGTAATGCTGTGATTCGAACTGGAGGAATCTAAGATGCTTGTGTTTCCATCGTTTGAATCGGAATGAACCAGAAGCTTCATATACTGCTCAATAGGACTAGAAACAGAGGTCCAGGTGGAGCCATTGCTAGAATTCCAGATCTCGTTATTTCTACCGCCTGAGTTGCGTCCTCCCAGCACCCAGAGCTTAGAGCTGAAAACCGTGGTGGCATGACCATAACGCTGAGACCACTGACTCCCTGAAGGGGAGCCTGTATCAGCTAAAACTTGAGTCCAATTCGCACCGTCACTGGTGTTATAGACAAAATTTCTGGGGTTGGTTCCGTCTTGAAGTCCACCGAGCACCCAGAGCTTACTATTAAAGCTTAGTCCTCCATGATGGCTCAGATTTCCAAAGGGGGCGCTATCTGTGTGCTCGGTCCAGTAGTCTATCCCGTCAAATTCCATGGAACTGGTTCCGAATTTTTTCTGGTCGGTTTCGTGATGGACGTCTCCATGGGTTGTTATGCCGTGATTGGAATTGGATTCATCGCTGAAACTGGTGGCACCATCACTTGTATTGCTATGCATTAAAAATTGCGTGAACTGCTCGTAGGGGGAGGTGACTTCAGTCCAGGTGGAACCGTTGCCCGAGTGCCAGATCTTATTGTCCCAGGTATTGGTGTCTTCAGTTTTGGTGGCACCGGCGATTACCCACATTTTATTAGAAAATACAGCCGCTCCGTGACGTGCGCGCCGTGTGAATTGATTGGCCCCCGGGGTGGCCGTATCGACTAAGACCTGTGTCCAGGTTTCACCATCTGAGGAGGAAAAGACATCATTTCTGGTACGGGTGGGAGAGCTTCCGTCATCGCCCCCCAAAACCCAGAGCTTTGAATTAAAAGCCAGGGTGCGTAGAAAATCACGCCCTACCCAGGCGGCACTGGAAGTGGTCTCTTCCCAATGGTCTTTGCCGTCAAATTCGATGGAGCTGGTGCCAAATTTCTTCTGATCGGTTTCATGATGCACATCTCCGCCCACCGTAAGGATATGGCTGGAACTCGACGCGTCTGTGATGACAGTATTGCCATCGGTTGTATTGCTATGGACCAGGAGATTAGTGTATTGCTCTGTAGCTCCGCTGGTTTGGTTCCAGGTGATCCCATCGTTAGAGTTCCAGATATCATTGAGAAGGTCTGATCCGGTGTCTCCACCAATCACCCAGAGTTTTGATTCATAAACCGCTCCTGAATGACGGTAACGCTGGCTGAATTGGTTGGAACCGGGTGATCCGGTGTCCGAGAGCTTCTCCGTCCAGGAGTTGCCCGTGGAAGACGACCAGACGTCATTCAATTGGCCCCCACTATCCTGGCCCCCCATAATCCAGAGGTTTCCGTTATAACTTAAAACCGGAGCCTCGGACCTCTGGCTGAATTGATTGCTTCCAGGACTGGCGTTATTTGATAGGATTTCCACCCAGGAGTTGGGGGTATAGTTTAGAGCGTGGCCATCCTGGATTCCCCCCGAGCTTTTACGGGTTTCTACAGAACGATTCTCACGATATTTACCAAGTACTAGGATTCCACCAGCGTCCCCCGAGTTGTCGGTGAGGGTGATTTTATACTCACCGCTCAGATCGGCCTGGGTGTTATAGCTAAGCATCGCTGAGCTGGTTCCTTGAAAATAGAAATCTAACCCCTGGATCAGGCCATAAGTGCTGGAACTATTATCGACTCCGTCTAAATTGGCGTTGACTTGACGCACTTTGGTTTGTCCGTAGGTATAGAGCTTATTGTCCACCCGGTTCTTGATGAGACCCGCCGTTGGCGTAGCGTCATTGGTGAGAAGTACGCTTGAACTATCCACCAGGGCTTCCGAGGTATTGTAGACCTTGCCTCCGAGTTTGACGATATAACGGTTTTGGAAGTAGCTGATATCACGCACTTCCGGGTCGCCCGTTGCATTGACAAAGACCGGCGCGAGGGCTTCGGTACCAAAATCCCAGGCCATACTCTGGGGCTCAAAACAATTACTGCTTTGCAGTTTTAGACGAGGAGTGATGAGGTAATCCTGGCTGGCCGTACTGACATGCGAGGGGTTACCGGAAAAATAGAAATCGTCATTGAGTGAGGTGCCTGAGCGGCAGATATCTAGCAGCTGATTGATATCACAAACCTGCGCTTTATCTGTAGAGCAGCTATCCTGGGCTATAGTTAAAAGAGAGCTGGCTTTGAGCGAATAGGCAAATTGCGTGCGGCCAAAACGGTCATCATCAAGCAGTGTATATCCGGTGGGGGTGGTACGCAAAAAGGCAAAAGCTGAGTGCATGTGATTGCCAGGGTCCACATCGTTGCCTGAAAAAAGCCCGTCAAAGGCTGAGGTGTCTAGATCGACCTTGGCAATGGATTGATCTTGAAAATGAGAGCTTTGCAAAGCCTCGGTTTGCAAGTTGCCCTCGGTCAGTGACCCGGCGGCCAGTTGTGAAGGGCCAAGGGTGGACTCGGTGATATGACTGGCCAGAATCACGTTGGATTTGAAATCGGATTCAGTCAGGCCAAGTAAAGTGATTTGGGAGCTGCCAATGGTGTTCTCCTCGAATTTATCAGCTGTAATTTGATCGAGGTGTTTGCTCTCGAAGAATCCATCCACAAAATGAGTGGAGGTGAAAATATCATCGCTGATCTGGCCCCCTGTTACGGCTGCAAATTTTGATGCAGAGAGCGAGGGGATATGCCCGGCCGAGCGGGAGATGAGGGTTTCATCGGTGAGCTGATCTGTGCCGATGCTGGAATTTTCAATTTCATTGGAATCAATGGATAAGTCGGCGAAATCTTGGCCTTGAATCACCGAGGTTTGCAAAGAGCTGTCTTGAAGCGACCCGGTGAGTTTCACCGATGTAAGCGCTGAAGTAAGAAGGTGGCGATCCGCAATGGATTCCGGAGCGATCTTGGAGGAGATTCCCGTGGAGCTGGATGAAAAATCTCCTGAACTGATCGTCTGAGAGGCGAACGTGGATAGTTGATTATTGGCTATCAGAGAGCGTGTGAACGAAGCATTAATGACATTGTCTGAGGTGAATTTAATTCCACTGATCAGTTTCCCGTAGCTGAGAGCCTCACTAGCCAAAATACTCTCAAACCCATAGGTTACGACCTGTGAGAGCTCTACTCCAGATAAGGTTTCTAACTGAATCCGACTACTTTGAATATCCGCGCTAAGAGATACTTTATCGCTGATATTTAATGTACTGATAAAGTCCGAAGTCTCAAAAGCGCTGGACTGAAAATTCCCCGCAGTGAGACTATGACTTTTGAGAACGGATCTGCGAATACTTGCATCGATGAATTTGGTGCCATCAAAACTGCTATCTATTATATGCTTACTCTCCATGGAGCCATCGGTTATTTCACGGTCTGTCAGGGTTGAGAGAGCGATTTCAGTTGAAGTCAGGCTACCGGCAATGAGGGAATTAGTCAGGGCCTGTGAGCTAATCTGATCCGAGCCGATCCCCTGATAAGCGACCTTTGGAGGTGTAAAGTTTGAAGTCCAGCGGGCGATTCCCACCGAGTATCGAAATTCATCGAGATAGCCCACGAAGGAATTTGCACTCCCGTCTTGAGTTCCGATATGTAGGTCGGCGCTTATACTCGAGATATTCTGACCCGACCCAATAGTGATTCCTCCAGACTCAATACCGTCAAAATAGACTTTAATCTTAGTGCTAGTTCGCACGACTGCAACGTGGACCCATTGACTACCTGGTAAGACAAGATCAGAGTTAAAATCAATGTCTGTAGCTCCTGATTCGAGAATCACTTGAAGTCGATCGTTGATTCTGCGCCGGATCAGGTTTCGATTTGAGTTATTGACGTACTGTGAAAAGATATCCTGATCGCTGCCAGAGAGCGCGCTGTAAACCCAAAAATCGATCGTGAAATCCTGGGTTCCCAGAGTGAAGTCCGAGCTATCGGCAATTCTTAGACTATCCCCTGGACTATCGTAAAAAAGGGAACTATTTCCAAAAACGGACTGCGAGGCTTTGTGCTTTGCGTTTCCTAAGACGCTAATGGCATGCTCTGTATCTGAGGAATCGGTCACAGTGGTTGATCCATCAGCTGCGTTAGAGTGAATCAAGAGCTGGGTGAATTCATCCACGCGAAAGAATTTTGAGGCGCTGAAGCTCTGGTCCTCAAACACCCTGGTATTCATGGAATTGGTTTTTAGATGCTGGGCTTGAAGACTGCCGGTTTGGAAATGCTCTTCTCGGATTGAGCCAAGTGCAAAATCAGCGGTGACCAGGGTATTGGTGGAGAGGTTTCTAGACTTCAGGCTCCCGGTTTGGACTTGTGAGTCGGTGAGGGATCCGTCTAACACATGCGTGGAGTGAGCAGCCCCTACTGAGAAATCGATGGCGATCAAATCATTGGGCTTGAAATGGGAACCAGAAAGGGCTGCATTGTCCAAAACAGCTTCGGGGAGAGAGTCCGACTTGATACGATCCGAGGTGAGGGTGTTGTCTTTAAAATGCTGGTTTCCCAGGGTTTCGGTATCGATTTTATTGTTTTGCAAAGTATTGGACTGAATTTTACTATCCGAGACGGCGCTATTTGCGAAAGACCCATCATCTAGGCTGTTAGGACTGAAATGGCGCTCTCTTAAACTATAGCTTTGCAGCTTCGAGGCTGTCAGGGAATCGAGAGCCAGGCGAGTCTCGGTTAGCTCATTGGTTTTGAAATGTTCATCGAGGATGTTTCTGTCCTTGATTTTGATGGCGGCCAGGTTATTGACTCTAGCTTCCATGGCCCCACTTAGGATATAGCTGGCATCAAGAGATACAGCCGAGCTGAGTTTGTCTTCGCTCACCTCCGAGATGGGTAGGTCATCAAAAGTCAGGGTCAAATCTGAAACCCACTGGCTTTGGGTTACTGAACCAGAAGCAAATCGACTGCCAGAGAAGATAAGTGGAGCCAACACCCGTGAGGGGATGGTATCAAGAGCTATGGAGCTGCCTGGTAGGGCGTCGGTTTGAAACTGAGCACTTTGAATGCTGTCTTTGGCAAGTAGGGTCGAAGTGACGGCTGAGGGGGCCAGGGTGCGTGTGGTGATAAAACCGGTCTGCATATTATTGGTTTGAACGGAACCTGTCGCAATAAGGCGCGAGACGATGGATAAGGAGGCTATATTTTCAGCTCCTACGGAATGGTCTGCGAAATTGATGGATTTCAGACTGCCGGTTAAGATTTGCGTGGAGTTTATGGCATCGTCTTGAAGGAGATTTCCCTCAAATTGATCGGTTAAAAAGATGGAGCCTGGCAGGGAGAGAAGTTTGAGATCTTCGCCTTGGAGGGTGCCGAATTTGAAATGCTCATCGCCGAGAAGATTCGTGGTTAGTTTTTTTCCACTGATGCTCAAATCTGCGATGGAAGCCGATGTCAGGCCCGTAAAATGATGGCCTTGCAGGGAACCTGGTGAAAGATCCAGAGAAGTCAACCCACTTCCGATTACTGAGCCATCCATACCCTCGGCACGTAGATTCTCAAGCCTAAGGGTGGTGGCGCTTAAATGCGCCGTAGAGAAGGTGGAGTCCTGAAAGACACAACGCGCGGACCTTGCCGGCTCTCTGTTTTGAAAACGCGGCCGGTGAGCGAAGCGTTGAGGGTTTTGCTGCCGTCCACCGTGGCTGATTTTACTTTTGAGCCGTTAATGGAGCGGGCCTCCCATTTGTCCAGGGTAAGGCTGGCGGTTGCAAATACATCGTTTTCAAGGCTTTGGGGTTCGAAGAGATCTTCGTTTACAATCCCATCGGCGAAGTCTTCACGCTTCAGGGTGTAGCTTACCAACCGGTCCTGGGGAATGGATCGGTTGATAACTGAACTGCCCCCGACTGCATTTGAGGTCAAATAAGGGTTAAATCCTTCACCGTCCAGGACTAAAAGGCCAGTTTTGGGCGACGGCGCTGATAAAGCCGTGAGGCCGGTTCCCTGTGAAGACACTTTATAAATAGATCTAGGATTTGATGCGGGTATGGACCCTAGAAAATAAATCTCATCTTCATTATTATCGTACTGAAGAGCTAGAGAATCATAAACCATCTCTTGGTTTGAGATGACCTGCGAGAGGTTCAATCCTGATCCAAAAGTGGTGGCTCCGTTCCAGGGGATTCTTACGAGGTGGTGTGCGCCCGAGTGGATGATTTTTACGGCATACACAAAATCGAGAGAGGGGGAAAGTAGAGGGGCCTTATAATCGTGATGAGCAGGGGCGACAAGGGTGGCATCACTAAAGCT
>CAZRLV010000013.1:0-20290 GCA_964600955.1 uncultured bacterium | reverse complement strand
CACTCTTAGGGTAACCAGCCCCTGTAATTCGTATAGGGGGTCATCCATATTTTCTGCGACGACCTATGATCTTTTTCCTCATCCCATTCCTTTGCTTCCTATGATTCCTTGTACCAGCTCTTGTTTCTTAGGCTTTCGCGTGGTAAAACTGCCGCGTTGCCGGGGAGGGTGAAATGGGATCGATTTTGGTTGAAAGAAATGGAGCGGTACTTCAGGTTTGTCTGAATCGACCCGAGATTCATAATGCCTTCAATGAAGAAAGTATTGCAGAATTGCACGAGGTTTTTTCCACAATACCGGATTCTGTTTCAGCAGTCGTTCTTGCGGGCTCTGGCAGATCCTTTTGTGCCGGAGCTGATTTGCAGTGGATGAAAAAAATGGTGAATTATTCCCTGGAGGAGAACCGCAAGGACTCTCTAGCCCTTTTTGATATGGTGCATGCCATTCGAACCTGTCCTGTACCTGTGATCGCCAGAGTTCATGGGGCTGCCATCGGAGGTGGTGCAGGACTGGTCTCAGCCTGTGATATGGCCTTCACTTTGAAATCAGCAAGCTTTGGCTTTAGTGAAGTACGTCTGGGAATTCTACCGGCGGTTATATCTCCCTTTGTCCTTGAGAAAATCGGCCCTGGAGCATGCTCTCGGTATTTCTACACCGGAGAGCGCTTTAAGGGCAAGGCTGCCCTTAAGATGGGCCTGGTTCAGGAAGTTTTGGAAGATGAGGGTTCTCTTGACCAATCTATTTCAAATAAGGTTTCCAGTATTTTACAAAGTTCCGGGACTGCCATACGAGCATGCAAACAACTCTTGCTCGATATCTCAGCTCAAAAGCTTGCAGAACATCGGGACCTGGTGGTAGCGGCCATTGCTAAAGCCAGAATCTCAGCGGAAGGGCAAGAAGGGATGAAGGCTTTTCTCGAGAAACGAACCCCAGATTTTATCCGTCCATGAACCCTCTGATCTCCGTTGTTGTCCCTACCTACAACCGGGCATCAGTTCTTGGCATGGCCGTGGATTCGGTTTTGTCACAAAACTACCGCCCCCTGGAACTCATCATTATTGATGATGGCTCTACGGATGAGACTTCAGATTTATTGAAGACTTATGGAGAAAACCTCAAGATAATCCACCAGGGGCATGCGGGCGTTAGCCGTGCCAGAAATACTGGAGTATCTGCGTCTCAGGGCAAGTATATTGCTTTTTTGGATTCAGACGATCAATGGCTCCAAGGAAAATTGGACCTTCAGATTCAGAAATTGAAAGAGACCGGCTTGAAAGTCGTGCACACTGAAGAAATCTGGATCCGCAATGGAAAGCGCGTAAATCAGTGCAAACATCATCAAAAGCGTGGCGGGGATGTTTATGAGGCCATGCTCCCACTTTGTGCCATGAGTCCATCGAGTATTTTGATGGAGAGCTCCGTATTAAAGGAGACAGGCCCATTCGATGAGAATCTACCGGCCTGTGAAGATTACGACCTCTGGCTGAGAATTACTGCACGTTTTCAAGTGGCTTTTATTGAAAAGCCCCTGATTATTAAAACCGGCGGCCATAGTGACCAATTGAGCAAAACGGTCTACGCCCTTGATCGTTATCGAGTTCTGGCCTTGGCAAAGGCTTTGAGAGAATGCCCATTGAGTCAGGCTCGCAAACAAAAGACCCTAGAAACTCTGGAAGAAAAAGCGAGAGTCTATATCCAGGGGTGCCGGAAAAGAGGAAACCTGGACGAGGCTGAACGCTATGAAAAGATTGTGGAAGACGCGAAGAAGGCAGAAGAGTTTTAACCACGAAAGGCACGGAAAAAGAAAAAAATTGGAGAGAGGGAGATTATGCGATTTTTTGTTGGTTTAATTTTGTTTTGTGGGAGCTTGAGTCCGGTTAGGATCATTGCCGAGACTCGAACCCAGATCTTTCTTCCTGGTGGAGATCAAATTTCTGTGGAGAAACTGGAGGTTTCGAATGCGACTCTGCGTGCCAAGTACTTCGCGGGGGAGTTAAAAATCCCCTGGGGGGCAGTGCAGGGAGTCTATCTAAACGAACCCTATGTCCTTATTCTTGCGGATGGTTCACGGCTTGTAGGTCAGACTTCTGCATCACAAGCTGCGGGGGAATTCCTACGCATTCAGCGGAATCAGAGTCGCAATCATGTTTTGACCCGTGACGAAATTCAGGAAATGAAAACCTTGAGACAATTTGAAAAGGAGGAAAGATCCAGGCAATTGCAATCTAAGACCAAGATTCGACAAGTCTGGAAAGGCGGGGCCGATCTGGGGATGATTCTTCAATCCGGCAATACCGAGGACGCCAAATTAAACTATCAATTCAAGGCCAGTCGCCAATCTGATTTTGATGTTTTTCATCTCAACTTGTCCGGGACTCAAGGCAAGAGTCGTGGAGTGGAAACGGCCAACAGTGGCCTGGTTGGAACACGCTTTGATTTAAAGCTGCGCGGAAACCGGCATTATTTTCTACTCTCGGAGTTGAGCTACGACAAGCCTAAGGGGATTGAACTGCGCTCTGTATTAGGTTTAGGGGCCGGTAGGCGAATCTTCGAGTCGGATAAAGGTCATTTGCAGCTGTCCGTGGGTCTGGGAGCGGAAAAAGAACAAAGGGATGATGACAGTCGGATTTCTTCCATAACAGGTCTATTTGAACTCGATCTTAAACATCCTTTGACTCATAAGACTTACCTAACGGGACTTTTCAAACTATATCCCAATCTCAAAGAGTGGGCAGATCACCTACGGGCTGATGCCAGCATCAGCCTGGTTTCACCTTTAACCTCCAAATCTTCCGTTAAAGTCACTCTCAGAGAACGCTTTCAGGAGAATGTAGGACCGGGATTTGAAAAACTGGATTTAACTCTAACCACCAGTCTGGCATACAGTTTTTAGATTTCCATACGAAAAATTCCTTGGAAAATTGGACTAAATCGAATAGATTGCCTAGTTATGAAGACCTTGACAATTTGGCACTCGTTTTGCGCGGTTTTGTATTTATCGTTCCTCTGTATCCCATCCTGGGCTTCGCAAGGATTGTTTGAGCCCGAGAAGTCATTAATTCGATATCGATTTCTCAAGGAGCAATCACCTCAGGATAAAGAAAGCCTCTATGACGAGCTGATGGCCCTCAGGGCCTGGATCAGCGCTGAAATCAAAGTCCTGAATATGCGCGAGGCACCCCTTTCTTCACAGGTTCCCGCGCATCTACCGACCCAGAAAACCATAAAAATAAAGGCCCCGGTTGCTCAGAAACGCCTGGCATATCAAAGCACTGAACGTCAAGGGCCGAACAGAGCTGAAGTTAAGGCCGCCTACAAAGCCTATAAATCAGGGAAGTTTGATTCCGCCGTGGCGCAATACACCGCTCTAATTCGCAGGCATCCAGACACCCAGAATTTTTACCTCTACCGCGGACGCAGCTTTAAAAAACTGGATTTCTTCGATAAAGCCATCCGCGACTTTGAAATACTGGACCTGCAAGAATCCAAGGCTACGGTTGGAATGGAGCTAATTCGGCTCTACGATCGAATGAAGCAATACTCCAAGGCCATTAACCTCGGTGAGAAACTGATTACCTGGCACCCGGATTATGCCAGAACCTTCCTGACCCTTGGGATCATCTACAAAAAAACCAAAAACTTTGATAAAGCCAATCGAGTGCTCAGTGAGTACCTCAAGCGTGATCCCAAGGATGCTCTGGCACTCCACGAATTAGGGAACCTGCATGAGAAACTACGTGAATGGCCAGAGGCCCTTGAAATTTATAATCGACTCCTCAGGCATCACCCAAAACATAAACTGGGTCTAAGAGATCGCGGTAATGTTCATTACCATCTAAAGCATTATTTTGATGCCCACCGCGACCTTGAACGCTCCGATCAACTTCATATTCCCTGGGTGAAGAAACTTTTTCGTGTTTCTCTGTCCCGTGCTAGAGAATTAGGACAAGCAAAATCCACGGTCTCACGCAAGATCTCAAAGCAAGTAATTCAGCCCTCCCCCAAGAAGATAAAGAAAAAAAAATCAAGTCCTCAAGAAAGAGCCAGAGCGATCCAGGCCGTTGAACTCATTGTCAAAAAGCAGCCCCGGTCTGAGCCCATAGCTTCTAAGCCCCGTGTATCTAGAACCTCTAAGTCAAGTTCCCTGAAAAAATGGACCACTCCGGGTTTAAAGCTTTTTAAATCGGGAGCGTATGCCAAAGCCATGCACAAACTCAAAAAGGAAATCGAGATTTATCCGAGATCTCTGGAACTCAGTGAGGCTTATTTTCAATGTCTGCAAAAGCTATCGCGCTATGATGAAATTATTCTGGAATATGACCGAATGCAGAGTTTTTTACCCGGTCACGTGGACTTTAGCCTTGAGCAGAACTACTACCATCTGGCTCTGGGACATTGGGACCAGGTTTTGGGCTCTCTAAACGGGAAAGGTCGATCGGCCTTTGCACACCAACTACGCTCTATGGCCTTTCAGGGGAAAGGTCAATTGGAGGATGCCGAGGAAGCCTTGATCAAGGCGAAAAATTTAGACTCCAGATTTGATAGCCGTGACGCCGGACGATTCCTCTGGCTCATGCGCGTCAAACACTTCGAGATGGCTTACCCCCTGGGAAAGAGATTGCTGGAAAAACCCAGGGACTGGCTCTACTATGATATGGCCCAGGTTGCCTGGAGTCAGGGCAATGAGGTCGAGGCTGTTCTTTACCTGACTAAGACGGTTCAGGTTCAGCCTGACAATTCCGAGGCATTCTTCCTCTTAGCCCAAATAATGCATTCTCTAAAGCGTTTTGAAGATCGTGATATCTTCATCCAAAAAGCTGAGGTTCTCAATCCGGGGGACCGTGCTATTCGCCAGTGGAAATCATCCAATAACCTTAATTAAAAGGAGAGATCATTATGTCTGAAAGTTTTGCCTCCTTAACCTTCAGTCGTGAAGTTATGCGTGAGAAGCTTCCTGATGAAGTATATGAGCATTTAATTTCTACGATCGATAAGCTTCAGCCACTTGAGCGCGATGTAGCCGAAGCCATTGCCCACGGGATCAAGGAATGGGCGATTGAACATGGGGTCACACATTATTGTCACTGGTTCCAACCTTTGACCGGAAGTACCGCCGAAAAACACGACAGTCTCCTGGACTTGAGAGATGGTCAGGCGATTGAGCGTTTCTCAGGAGACCAGCTCATCCAAGGTGAGCCGGATGCTTCGAGTTTTCCAAGCGGGGGAATCCGTTCTACTTTTGAGGCACGGGGCTACACGGCCTGGGACCCTTCTTCTCCGATTTTTCTGATTAAAACCAGAAGCGCCAGCATTCTCACCATTCCTTCCATTTTTATCAGCTACCACGGCGAGGCTCTCGACAAAAAAACCCCATTACTGCGCAGTATGAAGGTCATTTCTGAAGGAGCCCGTAAGGTTCTTGCGCTTTTTGGCAAGGATGTGGAATGGGTGCGACCCACGCTAGGACCTGAGCAGGAGTATTTTTTAGTACCGCGTGAACTTTATGACCAGCGACTGGACCTCAAACTTACGGGACGGACTCTTCTTGGTGCTTCAAGTCCCAAGGACCAGCAACTGGATGATCATTATTTTGGCCAGATTCGCTACCGTCTGCTTGATTTTATGCACGCTATGGAAACAGACCTGCGAGAACTGGGTGTCCCTGTAAAGACGCGCCATAATGAAGTGGCCCCCAGCCAATTCGAGATCGCGGTCATCTATCAATTTTGTAATGTTGCAACAGACCAGAACCAGTTACTCATGCAGACCATCCGTGAAACCGCGCGTAAACATGGGTTTGAAGCCCTTTTTCACGAAAAGCCTTTCGCGAGAATCAACGGTAACGGCAAGCATTGCAACCTCTCTTTGCAGGATTCCGTAGGTAAAAACCTTTTTAATCCAGGTGAGAACCCCCGTGAAAACCTCCCGTTTCTATTTCTGGTCTCGGGCGTTTTGCAAGGAGTTCACCAATACGAGAGTCTCATCCGATCCTCTATAGCCACGCCTGGAAATGATCATCGCCTGGGAGCCAACGAAGCCCCACCGGCTATTCTGTCCGTATTTTTGGGAAGCGAATTAACCAAGGTCTTTGACGAAATCGCCGAGGGCAAAATGGGGACAGACGCCTCTATGCAGACCCTGGATCATGGAGTGGACTCCATCTTCCATCCCAAGCAGGATAATACCGACCGTAACCGCACCTCGCCTTTTGCTTTCACGGGTGACAAGTTTGAGTTCAGGGCGGTGGGTGGTGCGCAGTCCGTCGCGCTTCCCATGACTTTTGTAAACGTGGCCATTGGCGATGCCTTGCTTGATTTGGTAGGAAAGGCAGAAGCCCTGGTTCAATCAGGAATGGATATCAAGCAAGCCGCTTTTAAGGTTATGCAGGAATCCGTCAAAGCATCCAACCCCATTCGTTTTGAAGGTAATAATTACGCCGAGGCCTGGGTCAATGAGGCTGCAAAGCGCGGGCTAAGCAATTATCGTAAAACCCCTGAAGCGCTCAAAATCTGGGAGGATGATAAAAACATCGATCTATTCTCACGACATGCGGTCCTCAGCCCCGAGGAGTTGAAGGCCCGTTATGTAGTGCAACTGGAAAAATATGCGACAAAACTGCATATCGAGGCTACAACCGTGGTGCGCATGATAGAGACCGATGTAATTCCAGCTGCTTTCGATTATCAGACTTTTGTTTCAGAGAGCCTTAAAATTCTACGACAGGTACAAGCTGATGTGGGAATCAGCAAAGACGCCATTGCAGGTCAAGGCTCTGTGCTAAAAAGAGTGAGTCACGCTCTGGCAGCCTTGATCTCAGAGACTGAAACCTTAAAAACTGAGATTGAAAAAGCCGAGGCCTTTGAGGATCATCATGATTCAGCAGTGTATTACTCCCAGGCCGTTTCTGACGCTATGGAAAATGCCCGTCATTTTGCGGATCAGCTTGAAGTCATGGTGGACAAGGTCATCTGGAGAATCCCCGACTATACGGACCTCTTACATAACTGAGTTCTCAATTTAATTCATTGTCGAAATAGAAACCTCCTGAGCTTGGCTCGCGAGGTTTTTTCCTTCAATAATATTTTGCAGTGACACATAAATAGGTTTTCAAGACCTCAGTATCCGGTTATCCTTATTAAAGGAGTTGTATTTTTAATAAGGAGTGAATCTTGGGGACCCCTAAATCCGTGATCATTGGGGCTGGGCCGGTGGGGTCAATTCTCTGTGCCTATCTATGCCGGGCTGGCAAACCTTGTGTCCTGGTGGACCTGCGCCAGGAACTCATGCGTAAGATTCAAGAAAATGGGCTTCAGGTTCATTTTGAGGATGGGGTTTATACCCAGGAGGTGGAAACAAATACATCACTGGAAGCTCTGGAAGATGAGGACATTGACACAGTTTTCCTTTGCGTCAAAAGCATTCATCTCACATCCTTGATGGAACCCTTAAAAGTGTTTGAACATACCAACGCCGTTTTCGTCTGCGTTCAGAATGGAATCGATAGCGAGAAAGTACTTGCCCATCACTTTGATCGCGAGAAAATTTTTCGCATTGTCCCAAACTTCGCCGGAATGATCCTGGAGTCGGGGGTCGTAAAGCAGAGTTTTTTCCATGCGCCAAATTTTCTTGGAACCCTGGGGGAAAGAAGCTTCGACAAAGCTAAGAGATTGGCCAGTTTATTAACCGAGTCAGGCCTCGAAACCGAATTCTCTTTGCAGTATCAAAAAGAGGTTTGGCGAAAATCTATGCTCAACTCAACCTTGATGCCTATTTCCGTGGTTAGCGGCGCTACCATGTCAGATTTGATGCAGGTCGGTGAAACCCGAAATCTCATCGAGGAATTGCTTGGTGAACTTCTGAGAATTGCAGAGGCCGAAGGTCATTGCTACGAGCCGGATTTTATGTCGCGCTGTATGGATTATCTGTCTCGTGCGGGTCATCACAAGACCTCCATGCTTATGGATTTTGAGGCCGGAAGACCCCTGGAAATTCCGTTTCTCAATGAAAAATTTGAAGAGTATGCGCAAAAACATGATATTCATGCCTGCAAAAATAAGGTTCTTTGCAGGCTAATCAAATCCCTCATCGCTCAGCGTGATTTCCATCTCCAGTCCAAAGCCAGCTAGAAGCTAAGTACAGGTATTAAAGCAGAGTGCAACCTATAAAAAAGAAGACTCCCGGCATGGCTTTGAGTAAGATATGGGCCGAAGTCATGAAACCCAAAGTCCATGAAAACCACAGCATTTGGAAGCTAGGGATTTTTACCCTGACCTGTCTGTGTTTCCTGATTCAGACATTTCTGACCTATAGTGATTACCCTGAAAATGGCCGGGACTTTGTCTTGAACTCAAAGGCAAAAAAAGGGCTGAGACTCTGGCGAAAATACTCCTGCGCCGCTTGTCATCAACTCTATGGAATGGGAGGTTTTTTGGGTCCTGATCTAACCAATGTAACTCAAAGACTACCAGAATCCGTCCTAAACCATTATCTCGATCAGGGCGGCTTTAAAATGCCAGCCTTAAACCTTAAAGAAGATGAACGCCAGTTTGTGATTGAGTTCTTAAGATCGATGAATCAGACAGGGCAGGGGACTCTGGTAGAAACTGAGGGAGATCTTCCCTGGTACCAGTACCAGGCTCCCATTGAGGGAGCAGGTTCTCATGAATGAGCAAAGACTGGATTCAGAATCGTCCCGATTAGGCGCAATTTTCATTATTCTTGCTCTGATTTTACTGGTGTTCACAACCAGTATTGGGATGGTAGTCATCGCACATTATTCCGGTCACTACCTTTTATTAAGACAATGGGGGCTTGATTTTCAGATCCTCAGACCCCTGCATACATTTTGTGCAATTAGCTTTATTTTTACGGGCGGAATCGCCGTGGTTTTTAGCTTTTTATTCTCTGTTATAAAACAGAAGTATCCGCATGGGAAATTGGAAAAATCTATTCTTGGCCGTTCCTATCTACAGCTTTCACTTTGGGTTTTAGCTGGGGTCCTCACTACTTATTTTTTAAGTCAGGGGGATTTTACAGGCCGTGAATATATCGTGTTCAAACCAGAAATTTCTCTGCTCATATTTTTGGGATGGGTTCTTTATGCCTCCAGTTTTCTTCAGATCATTGGACTCAGACTCAGTAAACAGCCGGTTTATGTATGGATGTGGACTACAGGATTGTTTCTTTTCATGATTACCTTTGGCGAGGCCCATCTCTATTTATTGGACTATTTCATGGATCGACCGGTCAGAGATATTGCGATTCAATGGAAATCATACGGTGCTCTGATCGGGTCCATGAATCTGGTGGTATATGGAAGCTTGATTTATGTGTCCGAAAAGATCTCGAATGATTCAAGCTATGCCTATTCCAAGCTGGCTTTTTCGCTTTTTTTTCTGGGGATTCTGAATTCGTTTACAAATTTTGCCCATCACACCTACCATCTACCCCAAAGTAACCTCGTGCAATCCATTTCCTTTGTTATCAGCATGCTGGAGATTATTATTCTATTCAAAGTCCTGCTGGATCTGATTTCGATTCCAGGCTTTATCAAACAAACTAAAAACTACAAGGTGACAACCCTGCTGATTGCTTCCGTGACCTTTTGGACTTGTCTGCAACTGACCCTGAGTATTCTCATTTCCATACCCCCGATAAATGCCTTGATTCACGGAACTTTTGTCGTTCTAGCTCATTCCATCGGTACCATGGTGGGAATTGATACTCTGGCAATTTTGGCAGGCATGTCTTATCTAAGCGGCAAAACCCTGTGTACTGAAGACTCCAGAACTGCCAGATTATCAGTATGGTTTTTAAACCTGGGTTTGCTAATCCTCTGGGGAGCGCTCTTATACCAGGGTATTCTTGCATCCCATGATCGCTATGTTCTCAGCCGATTACCAAGCTCGCTTACCATCAAGCCTGCTATTTTGATTCTAGCCTCACTCGGTGGACTATTCTTGTTCGCAGGTAGTATCGGGCTCGCCTTCCCCTGGTTGACACAGTGGACTAAGAAGCTAGGTCACTCTTTTGAAAGACCGGCTACGGCTTCTTGAGTATAGGTTCGAGGATCTCCCTTCAGTCCTTTCTTCAAGGCATGTTGAAAAACGAGAGCATATAGCTCTCATTGCCCTTTTTTCCCAAAAGCTTTCCAAGGAAATAGAGCGTCAAAGCAGATTCAGGATTTCATGGAGGGAGGCTTCGAGTTCGCTTCGTGCGTCATCATAGCGTTTCGTGATGAGATACATTTGACCGAGTTTGAGATGATAGGCCCAGTTTTCGATTTCCTTCTCTTCGACGATTCGTGCTGAAGCATTTTTTCGACCTTTTGAATGGACTCCCCAGTCAAGCCAGAGGATGACGGATGGGAATCATTTTCTTCCTATTTTTCTCCTGACTTCTGACTTCTATCTCCTCATCCATTCCTGTAGCTCCGATAGTTCTTCTAATTCCTTCCCACCCCCTTGTTGTCTCGGTGTTGTCTCGGTTAGACTTGAATTAAGGCCGTAAAATTAGGAGGGATGATGAACCTGACTCGTAAGCAAAAAGCGATTTTTGAATTTATTAAGACCTATTTTGAGCGCCATGGGATGACTCCTCATACCACTGAAATTCAGGAAAATTTTGGGTATTCGGCGAATTCAACTGTGATTGAGCATCTGCAAGCCCTGGAAAGAAAAGGCTTAATCCGGCGTTTTTATAAGCAAAAACGCAGTATTGAATTGGTGGGCAAACCCAGGAGAAGTATTGCGGTGCGGGGGGTGGTTCCGGCGGGGCTTTTGGTAGAGGTTTTTGAGCAGTACGACGAGATGACGATTCCTGAGGGAATTATCCGCAAACTCGATAAAACTTACGCTTTGATAGTAGAAGGGCAGTCCATGATCGAAGAGCATATTCTCGATGGGGATATCATTCTCATTGAAGAGCGATCTTATGCTGAAGACGGTCAGATTGCCGTGGTTTGCCATGAAGGTGAAACCACTTTGAAGAAGTTTTACCGCGAAAAAGACCATATTCGGCTCCAGCCCGCCAATTCTTCCATGGAGCCTATAAGGGTCCGGGGGGATGTTTTCGTTCTGGGAGTCATGGTGGGATTGATCCGGGATCTGAATTGATCCGAGGTCTAAATTGATAGCCTGTGTTTTTATTCCTGATTTTCTTTTGCGATCCGCTCTTAGAAGAGAGGGGGGCAAACTTGAAGATTTCTCAAAACCCCTGATTTTGCTGGACCTTTCGCGGGCTCCCTCCAGGGTGATCGGGGTGTCTGTCGAGGGCCGCTCCCTGGGGGTCAAAGAGGGGATGCCATCTAAGAAGGCTCAGGCTCAATGTCCGGAAGGGATTTTTCTTGTTCACGATCCGCTTCAATGCGAGCGGGACCAGGATCGGGTTCTCAGGGTCGTTGAGGCTTTTTCTCCCCGCCTGGAATCCGCGGCCCCCGGTTTGATTTACCTGGATATGGGGGTTTTCAAAGGCAATGGGACAGAATCTTGTGAAGCTCTTAGGTTTCAGTCTGAGGTCTTCGAGAAAACCGGGTTTCGAACTTGCATCGGGGTAACATCAAACCGATTTGTTTCCAGAGTTTCGGCCTAGGGTCTCAAGCCCGGGGGAATTCAGGTGGTTATTCCCGGAGAAGAGGGGGCATTTTTGGCATCTCAGCCTGTGTCTTTTTTGCCTTTGAATTCTCGTACTCTCGAGCGGCTTGATCTTCTAGGCCTTGATACCCTCTTAAAATTACGCCAAATCTCTCCCGCTGAGCTTCGCAGACAATTTGGAAGGGTGGGCGAAGAAATGGCAAATCTTAGCCGGGGGGTGGACCCTTCCCCCCTAGTTCCTTTTCAAAGAGACCCACTTTTTTCAAAGCGGGCTTTCTTTGAGTTCCCGGTGACGGGGGCATTTCAGTCTGATCCAGGCCGGTGGTTTTGATTGCTTTGGATTGGAGCGTAGACAGCTTCTCTGGCAACTCTGGCTTCTTGAGCGAGGGAAAAACTGCTCAGAGACCCTGACTTCAGAAATACCTGCCGCCCCCCGGCTCCCGCAAAGCGGAAGTTTCACGCGCCTCAGAAGCGAAACCAAAATCATGGGGTTTTCACCTACTTCTCATCATATTGAGCTTCTCAGAGATAAATTAATATCACAGGGAGTTATGCGTTCCACCTATCTCAAAGACGCACGTGAAGGCGCGTTTGTTAAAGTGGCTGGCCTGGTGGTTTGTCGCCAGCGGCCTCCCACAGCCAAGGGGTTTTGCTTTCTGACTCTCGAAGATGAGTATGCAATGATGAATCTGGTTATTTCCCCGGTTGTTTATGAGCATCATCGTGTGATTTTTCGACGGGCCAAGATGGTCCTGGCCGAAGGCAAAAAGGAGTCCAGAGACGGGGTCATCAATATAAAAGTCCATCGGATTTATGCAATCTCAAATATTGACAAGGCTCTTAAAGTGCAAGGCTGCCCTATTAAAACTTTGTAGCGTCAAATCAATGAAAACCCCACAGCGTCATCCTCTGGCTTGACCAGAGGATGACGTTATCTATAGAGCTTTATGGCCTTCTAGCTTAACTTAATGACATTGGAATCAAGTCCGGCATAACAGGGTTGGATCGGGGACTTGGGTTCCTGTAGACTGTCTGGGGTTATTTTAAGGAGTATGGATGAGTGATGAATCTTGTCATATTTGTGAGGCTGATTTTCAGTCCGCTGTTGAGACTGGCGCTTCTGCCTCTCATTGTCGGCTCTGTGAGAAATCAGTCTGCACAAACTGCTGTTATAGCTACTCTCAGTCCGAGGGAGAGCAGGTTCTTCTTTGCGACAAATGTACAAAGCGATTGAAAATCTCACGCCAAACACACCCCGATGCTCTGTTAGAGCAGATCCAAGCGACTGCTTTTGGAATCACAACGGTTTATCGCTGTCCCCAATGCCATGGAGAAGTCCGCTTTCGTGGCTTTTTTGAAAAGGTCTCACTTTGTCAGAAATGCTGCAAACTGGTTTGTAATAACTGTGGGAATTCCGAAACCGAAGAGGATTTTCTTTGCCTGAATTGTGCCCGAGAAACCCAGACCGGCCAGCGCCTGGACGCACCCCCGCAAAAACGCTGTGATGCCTGCCATGCCCCCGTGATTACCGAGACAGACCAACGCTTTTCAAGAGAGGCCTATGCCTGTGTCCGCTGTGCAAGAACCATCTGCGAAACCTGCCTCGACGAAAAACTGCTGGAAAAAAACAAAGAAGCAGTCTGCCGAGACTGCGTAGCCCAGAAAACCTCTTTTCTAGGTAAAATGATGAAGAAGTTTTTTTGAAGGAAAAGGCTGTAAGGAGATTAGGGTGTTTAAGGTGGGAGAAGATCGGTTCTGAATCAAGTTCAGAATGACGAATTTTTACGACCGTTTGAATGGATCCTCCGGCTTGACCGGGGGATCCATCTTTTCTTGCTCTCCATTCCGATGATTCCTGTAGTTCCGATAGTTCTGTAGTTCCTTCTTCTCTCTCCCTTTTCCTACTTAAATCTTCTCCAAAATCCTTTCCGCCCATTCCTGGACAGAGGCATCTCCCTCCAGTTTTAGAACCGGAGTCTGGATTTTACTGAGCCAGATTTCATGTTGGATCTTGCTGTCTCGCCCGGGACCGGCCTGGTCATATTGACCGGCAGAATACATGAAGCGGTTAAAAATTCTGAACTCTCGACTTCCTTCTTGAAGGCAGTTCTCTCCACGACTCAGGATCTCTCGGCTTTTCAATCGCTCCAGTCGGATTTTGCGCGCAATCTTGAGAAAAACAACAAACTCCAGAAGAGGGGTCAGGTTTTCTCCCCACTGACAGATCGGACCAGACAGCACCCAGCCGGGAGTCTCATTCAACCTATTTTCAAAATCCTTTTGCTCATCTTCATTTTTAGCGACAGGTAGATAATGATCTTGACGCTCAGTGAAAATTTCGCGCAGGTCAAAATGAGTCAGCCTCAACTGCTCTGCCAATTCTCGCGCCAGAGAGTTTGCACCAGCACCTGGTCCGCCAAAGATTAAGATTCGTTTCATAGAGTCGCCGGAAGTATAATGAATTGAGTAGAGCAATCATAGGGAGTAGAGGAATAGAGTGGAAGAAGGAACTAGAGAACTATCGGAACTAAAGGAATCATCGGAATGGGGAAATGAAAGAGGAATGAAGATGGATCCCCCGGTCAAGCCGGAGGATGACGTTATTTTTTAGGGGAGGATGGCGAGTGTTTTGGGAGAGGAAGGTATGAACGAGAAATTTTGGGCTTTTGTGGTTGATGAGGTAGCAGAAGGGGAATTTCGGCGTGAGATTAGGGAGCGTCGCACTGAAGACCTTCCGCCTGGTGAAGTTTTAATGAAGGTCAATTATTCATCTTTGAATTATAAGGACGCACTCTCAGCCAGTGGACATAAGGGAGTCACGCGCACCTTCCCTCATACTCCTGGAATTGACGCAGCGGGTAGGGTCCTAAAGAGTGAGGTTCCTGAATTCAGTGAGGGGGATGCGGTTTTGGTTACTGGATACGATTTGGGTATGGATACCAGTGGTGGATTTGGACAGAGAATTAGGGTTCCATCAGATTGGGTGGTCCCCTTGCCGGCTAGCTTGAGTGAGCGCGAGGCCATGATTTATGGAACCGCTGGTTTTACAGCCGCTCTTTGCGTGAATGCCCTTCAAAACCATGATGTTCTGCCCCAAGGGTCAAAGGTTTTGGTCACAGGGGCTTCCGGGGGTGTAGGGTCTTTGGCCTGTGGGATCTTGGCTCATCTTGGTTATGAAGTCATGGCCTTGACCGGCAAGCCATCTGCTCATGAATGGCTTAAAAACTTGGGGGTTTCAGAAGTTTTGAGTCGTGAAGAATTCTTAACTTTAAAAGGGCGCCCCCTGATGAAAGCCAGGTGGGATGGTGTCGTGGATACAGTAGGGGGCGAAGTTCTGTCCAAGGCGGTTGCTTCTACTACACTCTGGGGCTGTGTAACCGCTTGCGGTATGGTGTCTTCGCTTGAGGTGCAGACAAGTATTATGCCCTTTATCCTCAGAGGGATTAGCCTTGTAGGTATTGCTTCGGCTGAAACTCCTATGAGATTAAGACTTCAACTCTGGGCCAAGTTATCTCAGGCATGGAAATTTCCAAAGGTTAAGGACTGGGTTCGTGAGGTTCATCTGCACCAGTTGGAAGCTGAAATTCAATCGATTTTAAAGGGAAATCAATCGGGGAGAGTCTTGGTGGATCTTTCTAACATTCCCCTGGGGAAGGTGTAGCCTCTCCTGAAACGAAGTTTTGGCTCGAGACCAGATTGAAAAGGCTCGCTGCACTCTGGAGAAAAGCTCATGCCAGTCTCCGGGAGAATTCTGTCGAAAAATGCGCATGGATTTATACCAAGGTGAATCCTCTCGGTCCAGGAGCCAGCGCCAGTCTGGAGAATAGGGTAGAAGCAACCATGTGGGGCAGCCCATAGCCCCTGCCAGATGGGCCACTGAGGTGTCTACTGAAATAAGGAGATCCAGATGCTGGATGGCCTGAGCGGTATCCTCAAAATCATTGAGTACCGGAGACAGATCCTTGATTGGATAATTCAAAATGGTTTTGAGGCGATGTGGCTTGTCTTCTACCTGAAGACTATATAGCCGGGTTCCAGCTACTCCCAAAAGAGTCAGGTAGTTCTCCATGGCGCAAGATCGTCGCAGATCGTTTCTGTGACTTGGATTACCCGCCCAAACAATTCCCACACGCAATAGTGGATAAGAGTCCACTTGCAAAAGGTTCTTGAGCCCCGGTTTTGTTTCTCTGCTTGCTTTCAGATACCCCCCTGCACTGGGAATGGTTGTGAGCTCGGTAGAAAAAACATGCGCAAGGCTTGGTAGCGGGCAGTGGCAATCAAATTTGGGCAAGGTCTCTCCAGGATGAAAGATTTGTTCAGCGGGTAGAAATTGACTAAAAAGCCGTTGGAGACTGTCATGACATTCAAGATAGAGTTTGAGTACCCGATCTTTGACCAGAGGTAGAAAACGTGCAAATTGAATACTATCGCCAAACCCTTGCTCGGCATGAATGAGAAGAACTCGATTTGAATTGGGGGCGCCGTCCCATAGAGGTTGATTAAAGTTTCTGTGTCTTAGACTCAAAAAGTTTGATTGAGTACGAATTTCGTAATCTTTAAAACCCCTCAGGAGAAAACCCAGTCTCAAGCGCAGGAGACTACGGTGCCAGAGCGCATATTGATTCCCAGGCTGCATTCTCAGAACATTTTGAAAACAGCGCAGTGCCGTGCCATGGTCAAGTTTCTCCAAATGTACAACCCCAAGGTTCACCAGGGCTTCGGAATAGTCTCTTTTTCTGTAAAGAGCGGCTTCAAAACAATGCAGTGCTTGTTCATGGCAGTCTTTTTCAAGAAAAAGTTTACCCAGATTATTATAGTAGCGCGGCTCATCAGGGTTGAGTCGAGTCGCCTTCAAATAGGATTCTTGAGCTGACTTTAAGTCCCGAGTGGCTTGCTGACAGATTCCTAGATTGTTCCAGGCTTGATCTGACTCTGGGTTTTTCTTGACCAGTTTTCTGTAACAATCCAGAGCTTCGCGGTTTCTACCCAGTTCGAGATAAGATTCACCCAGATTGCTTATCCCATCCCAGGAGTCGGACTTTAGACGCAGGTGTAATTGATAATGTTTGATCGCCTTTAAATACAGACTCATTTTACGATAGGCGTTGGCCAGATAGAGGTGAATCGCCGGTGTATCCGGGTCCTTTAGCACAACTTCTTGGTAGCAGGAAGCTGCTTCCATAAATCGATCATGGTCATAATACAAAAGTCCTTTGTTAATGCGAGCCCCAATATGGTCTGGACGCGCCTGAAGAACTCGGTCATAGCATTCAAGAGCTTTTTCGAATTTTCCTTGAGCGCTATATGCCGTTCCCAGCCCGTGCAGAGCCTGGGGGTATTCAGGATCGATGGTCAGAGCTACTTTAAAGGATGAAATTGCCTCGTCCAGACGCTTTTGACTCTGTAAAATGGTTGCCAGATTGTGGTGATAAATCCCTCGATCTGGATGAACCTGAATGGCCTTTCGAAGATAAGTTTCAGCTGATTTAGTTTCCTTCATTTGGTGGCATAGACAACCGAGAAGGTACCAGCCTTTGGAATCAGCAGGGCTTTCTTGTGTGAATTGAAGATAGAGGTGGCGTGCGTGACTTAACCGCCCTCCCTGATGCTGCTCAATGGCTTCTTTTAAGATCGAACGAGGTCGACTGAACATAGAGGTTTTCCTCTGACTGCTGACATCCATGTACTCTAGGCCCGGTTACAATTAAATCCCTAAAACCAGGAAAACACGCTCCATCCCTGGGCGTGCTGCAACCTCTATATTTTTATTACTTAGAAGAGGCGCTTGAGTGGTATCGGAAAATCACCCATGAAACTTAATAGCCTTTTTGGGTTTTATCTCAAATTCTTGAGATTTCTTGGAATCGAGCAGGGGATGCAGGCAGTGGCCAACTTCTTCGAGAAGACTACTCCAGTCATACAAGGATTTCTGTCTAAACAGCTGCATGCTTGGGTACCAGGGGCTGTCGTCCCGATCCAGCATCCACCTCCAGTCCGGTAGATAGGGCAATAGAAGCCAGGTTTTTTGATTCAGGGCTCCACTAAGGTGGGCCACGGATGTGTCGACACTGACAATCAGGTCCATTTCTAAAACCAGAGCGGCTGAATCATAAAAGTCTTTGATCCAGGGACCTGTGTCCACAATTCCTTCATGGTGAAGTTTGTTACGATCACCGGGACTCAGGTCTACTTGGAGACTAAAGAGCTTTACCCCAGAGATCTGCTTGAGAGGCAGAAATGCCTCAAGCGGACACGACCGTCTATGGTCCAGTTGGTGGTGCGGATTTCCGGCCCAGACGATTCCGACTTTTAGCTCGTCTCCCATAAGCTCACGTCGATGTCTAAACGCGGGGAGATCAAAACCGAAAGGCTGAACAAGGTAGGGGGTCTTTGACGGGATAGAGTCAAGGTCCGTTTTGAAGAGATAGGGAAGGCTCATCAAAGGACTATGTACATGAAAATCTGGCAGGGGTTCTCCCTGAGAAATAACCTGGCCATTTTTGGTTAAAGATTTGAATATTCTAACCAGAGGTGGTTGACACTCGAAAACGATAGATCCAACTTTTTTCTCCGCCATGGGCAGATATCGCACGAATTGAATACTGTCGCCCAGCCCCTGTTCGGCATAGACCAACAGGGTTTTATCAGGAGCTTGGGTGCCGTCCCAAAGGTTTTTATCTGGAAAATCGCGTCTTCGAAGGCTCGTAGATTTACATTCGTAACGACTCTCAAAGTCTTTAAACCCTTCGGCAAGGTTTCCAGTGACGAGTCGGGTTGTAGCACGATTCCAGCGTGTATATACATGATCGGGGCAAATTTTTAGAGATTTATCAAAACAGGAAAGTGCCGACTCAAATTTTCTTGAATCGGAATACGCGATCCCGAGATTGGCCCAACCTCGATTCGATTTAGGGAATCGTTTCGACTCCGCCTCCAAAATATCTGTAGCTTCCTGGGTTCTCCCTATGTACAGTAAAAGGGATCCCAGATTCTGAAGATAAGAGGGGTTTTCTGGTTCTACTTTCAATGCCTTGCGATAATGTGTCTCGGCATTTTTAAATGATTTGATCTCCTGACAACAGACCCCAAGGTTATTATGAGCCTCAGGCGAAAAAATGGGATCATCAACAGCCTTCAAATAGCTCTTGATGGCAGATTTGGGGTCACCGATTTTTTGTAGAACCTCTCCCAGAAAAAAATTAAGATGCGTGTTTTCTGGAAAATTCTGACAAGCGACCTCTAAAAAGTCCAAGGCTTCGATCATGGGCTTTAGTTCCAAGACGAGCTGGCCTTTCTGAACCCATGGTTGGACCTCATGGGGATCTTTTTCAATAGCTCCATCATAGCATTTAAGAGCTTTTTTCAGCTGCCCAAGACATACATAGGTCCTCCCCATTTCGACCAGGGCTTTTGAGTAGCCTGGATTGAGCTCCAGCGACTTGCGGTGCGACTTTACAGCTTCTTTATAACGTTGCTGGGAGCGCAGTGTGACAGCAAGATGGTGATGATAAAGCTCAACTCCGGGTTGAAGCTGGATGGCACGTTTAATATGGCGTTCAGCTCGGGTGGTTTCGTCAAGCTGCAGGCAGAGACACCCTAGCAAATGCCAGGCTTCCGGATTATCCGGCTCCTCTGCAACGCACTCAGAATAGAGCGCGTGCGCGCTTTTCAGGTTCCCGCGCTGATGATCCAGTTTTGCACTGTGAAGCTTAACGCAGGAAACCTCATGACTGACGTGTTTCATGAAGTCCCCTATGGAGATATTATTGTTTATTCATTGACGGGAAGTTCGGGCGGTGAAGGGTATGTCCTAACCTGAGGCATTTATTTATTTTCGGGTTTTTGCAAAGGCAGCTAAAACTATCCGAAGTTTCATGTTTTTTGTCAGACTTTCATGATTTTGACTTGAGAGTTTTGTTCTTGAAGGCTTTCAAATGGCGATGGATTCGCTCAAAAACTGTATGCCAATCTCCACGGATTTTTTGTCTGAATAGCTGTAGTGAAGGATATCAGGGGCTGTCCTGGCGATGGGTTAACCATCTCCAGTCCGGGTTAAAGGGTAGGAGTAGCCAGGCCGTGTGTCCCAGGACTCCTGCCAAATGAATTACAGAAGTATCTACGGAAATCAGTAGATCAAGATCTTTCAGAACTCGTTCTGTATCGTTAAAATCTATGAGGTCCGGGCTAAGGTCAGCCAGGTTTAGATCAGAGCTATGCAAGGGTTGACCTTCAGGAGGGTTGATTTGAAGACTGTACTAGTGAATCCCTGGCATTTTCAGTCTATCAAAAGCCTTCATAGAGCAGGACCGTCGATGGTTGTTGAGGTGATTGGGGTTTCCGGGAAGACAAAACAATTCTCCTGGGGCTTGTGCTGATTGTTTAATCCTATTGCACCAATGTAGGATACCACTTCAGGAGTTTTACAAAACCATGTCAAAGCAAAATCCCTGGCCCGGACGCATCGGAGCCATGATCATACGCCTTATTATGAAACTTCGGTATCGGGTGAAACTGCGGGGGTTTGACCAGATCAAGGAGCGCGAGGGGGTACTTTTTCTCCCTAATCATCCTTCGCATTTTGACCCGTTTGTCCTGACTTCCCATCTCTGGTCACGATTTCAGCCACGTCCTATCGCTATTGAGTATTGCTATTTTCTCCCGATCATGAACCGTGTCATGAAGTATGTACGCGCCATGGC